>DATABW010000084.1:0-3981 GCA_036259375.1 Woeseiaceae bacterium | reverse complement strand
CCGCGATCGGCACCCTCTGTATGCTGGCGCTCCTCGCGACTTCTGGCGTCCATGCCGAAGACGAAGTCGATGCACTGATCGCAGCCATGCTCGGCGATACGCCCATTGTCGATAACCTGCGCGAGCTCACCGACAGCATCGGCGGGCGCGCGACGGGATCGCCGGCGAATGAAGCCGCGGTCGAGTGGGCGCTCGACGCCTTTCAGAGCGCCGGGGTAACGGCTCGGGCCGAGTCCTTCGAGATGCCGATGCGCTGGCACGAACGCGAGGCAAGCGCAATGGTCTCGGGGGACGTGGAATTTGCAACCGGCGTCGTGGCCAAGCCGTTCTCGACCGGTACGGAACGCGGCGGGCTGCGAGCGCCGCTCGTGGACGGCGGCGAGGGCGGCGTGGAGGACTTCGCGGGGCTCGGCGATCGGGCGGCCGGCAGCTGGATTATCCTCGAGACGCCGGTACTGGATGACGAAGCTGGCCTCGCGGGTCTGTTCGAAGGCTACGGCAATGCCGCAGCGGCCGAAGCGCGGGCTTCCGAGGCAGGGGTCGCGGGCATCGTCTTCATGTCGACGCGCCGGCACAACCTGTTGTACCGGCTGTTCGCGAGCCGAGGCGTCGATAACGCCCTTCCGATCCTGGTAATGGAGCGCGAAGACGCGAAACGTATACGCCGGCTCCTGCAGAAGGGCAGGAAACTCTCACTGACCGCGACGATAGACGTAGAGCGGGAGCGAGGCTACCAGGCTCGAAACGTCATCGGCGAGATCCGCGGCGGCGATCGTGCCGGTGAGATCGTGGTCTTCGGCGCGCATCTCGACTCCTTCGATCTCGGTACCGGTGCGCTGGATAACGGCGCCAATGTGGCCATGCTGATTGACGTGGCACGCCAGATCCGCCGTTTGGCGCTGGTGCCCGCTCGCACGATCCGGTTCGCACTGTGGAACGGGGAAGAGCAGGGGCTGATCGGCTCGTGGCGCTATACGGAGCAGCACGCGGACGAACTCGACCATCATGCGCTCGCCGCTTCTTTCGACATCGGTACCGGCGCGATTACCGGCTTCTTCACCAACGGCCGGCAGGAGCTCGTCCCGATGGTCGATCGCTTCCTGCAGCCGGTGGCGGGACTCGGCCCCTTCACCCAGGTAAACGTACCGGTCGTGGGCACGGACAACTTCGATTTCATGATCCAGGGCGTCCCGAACCTGATCGCGATCCAGGCGGACGCCAACTACGCCTCGAACTACCACGCCGAATCCGACACCTTCGACAAGGTGGACCAGCGACAACTGAAGCTGAATTCGGCCATTGCCGCGGCGCTGATCTGGGGGTTCGCCAACGGCAGCGAACGGCTGCCGCGCCAGACGCGCGCCGAAATTACGGCGCTCATCGAGAGCACGGACCTGGAGCAGCAGATGCGCAACTTCGGCGTATGGAACGGCTGGGCGGCCGGTGAACGCGGCCGGCAGTAGGAGCCTGCACGACGCGCGGTACCCGTGCAGGCGCCGCTGGCATCGCGCCCGATGCGCGCGGCCGCTGCTGAGCTGCCTGCTCTGCGCAGCGGGTGCCGCCATGGCGCAGCAGTCCGCCGTGGAGAGCTGCCGCGAGGCCGGCGCGGATGCCGAGCGCATCGCCTGCCTCGAAGCGGCGTTGACCGGAAGCTCAAGGCAGCCGGAAACGCCCGCGGCCGAGCCCTCGCTGCCGCCGTCGGCGGGGCAGGAAACGACGCCGGTGGAGGCACCGCCGGAAATTTCCGAGTCGAAACCCGCCGAAGGAACCGAAGCGGCGGACAGCATCGGTGCGCGGCAGGTCCGCGCACGCCAACGCAGCGCCGCCGATCTCGAATCGGCCCGCGGTCTGCGCGTGGCGCGCTACGACACGGTTCCCTTCCGCCGACTGCAGGTAGAACTGGAGAACGGCCAGGTCTGGCGTCAGATCGAAGGCGACACGCAGCGTGTTCGGGTGGACCTCGAGCGCAACCGGACAGTCGACATCGAGGAATCAGCGCTCGGCGGTTACAAGCTGCGCCTGAACGAGATCGCCCGCACGATCCGCGTCGAACGCATTCGCTGAGGTCGTTTCAGCTGCGGCTGCGCCGGCGCGCATTGACGCCCGGTTTCGACTGGGCCTGGCGACGATGTCCTGCGTTCGGGTGCAGGGGAGCGGCAGCTCAACCGGTGACTTTGCGGATCACGTAACCGCCGGACTTTTCGTCGAGCTCGAGCAGCAGGAGATTGCGGTCCTGCGCCTCTTCCAGGAGTTCGCTGAACGAGCGAAATCCCCAGGACGATTCGTTGAACCCGGGCCGCCGGCGCTTCAGCGCCTGCTTGACCATCGACCCCCACAGCTTCGTGCTGTCCCCGCGCTCCGCGTACAGCGCCTCGATGGTTTCGAGCACCAATCCGATCGCCTCGGCGGCGGGGTCTTCTTTCGGCTTCGCCGCCGTGCCTTTCTTCGACGTCCTGCCCTTGCTCTTCTTGCCGCGCGCAGCGCCCCGCTCCAGGTTGGAGCGGGCAGCGCCGGCGGAGACCAGCTCGTCGTAGAAGATGAATTCGTCGCAGTTGCTGATCAAGAGGTCGGAGGTGGAGTTCTTGACGCCGACACCGATCACTGTTTTGGCATTTTCGCGCAGTTTGCTGACCAGCGGCGAGAAGTCGGAATCGCCGGAAATGATGACGAAGGTATCGATGTGTTCCTTCGTGTAGCAGAGGTCGAGCGCGTCGACGACCATGCGGATATCCGCGGAGTTCTTGCCCGACATGCTGACGTGCGGAATCTCGATGAGCTCGAATGCCGCCTCGTGCATGGCCGCCTTGAATTCCTTGTAGCGGTCCCAGTCGCAATAGGCCTTCTTGGCGACGATGCTGCCCTTCAGCAGCAGCCGCTCGAGCACCGGCCGGATATCGAAGCGCGCGTAGCGGCTGTCCCTGACGCCGAGCGCAACGTTCTCAAAGTCGCAGAACAGCGCGAGGCTGCTGTCGTCATTCACGGGAAGCTCCCCGGGGATTGGATTCGCGGCGCATTATCCCTGTTGTGAGGCGGCGCTGCACGGCTATCGCGGCTCAATCAGTAGCCGATGCCGAACTCCTGGTACGCCTTCGCTATCTTGTCCAGCGCCATGACGAAGGCCGCCGTGCGGTAATCCGGGATGTTCTGCCGCGATTGCCGCGTTTCACGGATCTCGTTCCACGCCACCCGCATCGTGTCGTCCAGTCCGGAACGCACCAGGTCGAGCTCGCCTGCGCCGGACCGCAGCGGGCTCGCGAGGTGCTCGGGAACCTTCCTGCCCGTCGCTTCCTCGACGATGGCGATGATCTGCCGTCCGCGAGCTTCCTCCAGCCGGCGATCGAGGCGGCCGAACCGGATGTGCGAGACGTTCTTGACCCATTCGAAGTACGAAACCGTCACGCCGCCGGCGTTGACGAAAACGTCCGGCAGCACCGTTTTCCCGCGCTTGTGCAGAATCTGGTCTGCTTCGTACGTGGTGGGGCCGTTCGCCGCCTCCACGATCAGCGCCGCCTGGATGCGGTCTGCATTAGCTACCGTGATCTGGCTCTCCAGCGCGGCGGGAATCAGGATATCGCATTCCAGTTCCAGCGCTTTGGCGCTGTCGGCGATGAACTCGGCCTCGCCGTAATTCGCGACGCCGCCCGACCGGATGAGGAACTCGTGCACGCCCTGGACGTCCAGGCCCTTTTTCGAGTAAAGCGCGCCGTCGCGTTCGGCGATCGCGACGATAATGGCGCCGTCCTCCTGCAGGAACTTCGCCGCGTGATAGCCCACGTTGCCCAGGCCTTGCACGACGATCCGCTTGCCGGCCAGGGTGCCGCTCAGACCAGCCGCTTTCACGTCCTCGGGATGGCGGAAGAACTCCTGCAGCGCGTAGTGCACGCCCCGGCCGGTCGCTTCCGTGCGCCCTGCAATGCCGCCCTGGGACACGGGCTTCCCCGTTACGCAGGCGATGGCGTTCAGGTCCTGCGGATAAAGCAT
>DATABW010000083.1:0-4904 GCA_036259375.1 Woeseiaceae bacterium | reverse complement strand
CCGCCCGCAGGAGCGGGGCCGCGGGCGGGGGGGAGGCCTTTAGCGGAAATAAAGCGGACCAGAGGGCCGTAAGGCCCGAAGGGAGCCATTCCGCTAAAGGCTTCCCCCGCCCGCGGCCCCGCCAGCCAATACCCGTCAGTTCGGCCCAATGGAACCATGAGCAAAACCTCCGACAATCGCGAAGGCAGCCTGGAAGCGCCCCTGCGGCACGCCATCGACTGGCGGTCGGAAGAGTTCTATGAGGACGGCTCGCTCTACAAGGAGCTGGAGCGGATCTTCGATATCTGCCACGGTTGCCGCCGCTGCTTCAACCTGTGCAACGCGTTTCCGACGCTCTTCGACGCGATCGACGAGTCCGACACGATGGAGCTCGACTCGGTGCCGAAGGCCGTCTACTGGGACGTCGTCGACAACTGCTACCTGTGCGACATGTGCTACATGTCGAAGTGTCCGTACGTGCCGCCGCACCCGTGGAACGTCGACTTTCCGCATCTCATGCTGCGTGCGAAGGCGGCACGGTTCAAAAAAGAAGGCGCGAGGCCGCGGGACCGCTGGCTGAGCGCCACCGACACGGTCGGCCGGCTCGCCGGCATTCCCGTCGTCGTTCAGGCCGTGAACGCAGGTAATCGCAGTAAAACGGGCCGAAAGCTGCTCGAGAAAACTCTGGGCGTGCATCGGGATGCACCGGTACCGGACTACCATTCGAAGACCGCGCGCAAGAACCTGCGACGGCTGCAGCGGGAAACGGGCGGCGCCGCGGAGCCGACGGAGTCGACGCGCGGGAGGGTCGTACTGTTCACGACCTGCTACGGCAACCGCAACATGCCGTCGCTGGCGGAAGACCTCGTCGCGGTGTACCGGCACAACGGCATACCGGTGGCCCTCGCCGAACAGGAGGTGTGCTGCGGCATGCCGAAGCTGGAGCTCGGCGATCTCGAAACGGTCGAGAGCCTGAAGGAGAAAAATATCCCGGTACTCGCCTCGTGGGCGGATCGCGGCTGGGACATCGTCACGCCGATTCCGTCCTGCACCCTGATGTTCAAGCAGGAATTGCCGCTCATGTTTCCGGACGACGAGCAGGTCGCGAAAGTCCGTGACGCGATGTTCGACCCCGTCGAGTACCTGATGCTGCGGCACCGTTCAGGCAAGCTGCGTACCGATTTCAAGCAGTCGCTGGGCAAGGTCGCCTACCAGGTGCCCTGCCACCTGCGCGTGCAGAACATCGGGCTCAAGACGCGCGAGCTGCTCGAGCTGGTCCCGGACAGCCAGGTCGAGGCGATCGAACGCTGTTCCGGACACGACGGCACCTATGCCGTGAAGAAGGAGTATTACGAGATCTCGCGAAAAATCGCCCGCCCGGTGGTCAAGAAGGTGGAAAAGAGCGATGCGCGTCATTTCGTGAGCGACTGCCCGATGGCGGCCGAGCAGATCGCACGCGGGCTCGAGAATCATCCCGCGCAGCACCCGATGGGACTGCTGCGCCTGGCTTACGGGATCGGGTAACCATGATGGAAAAGCTGACCAGAGACAATCTCTACAGCCTGGAAAAGTACGCGGAAGTGCGGAAGGATTTCCGTGCTCGCGTGATGGAGCACAAGCGCGACCGGCGCCTGCAGCTCGGCGAGAATGCGACGCTGTATTTCGAAGACCGCCTGACGATGCAGTACCAGGTGCAGGAGATGCTGCGAATCGAGCGCATCTTCGAAGCGGAAGGGATCGAGGAGGAACTGCAGGCCTACAACCCGCTCATTCCCGACGGCAGCAACTGGAAGGCCACTTTCATGGTGGAGTTTCCGGACGTCGCCGAACGGCGGGAGAAACTGAAGCAGCTGGTCGGGATCGAAGAGCGCGTCTGGCTGCAGGTCGGCGAGACCGAAAAGATCAGGCCGGTGGCCGACGAAGACCTGGAGCGCGACAGCGAAGACAAGACCTCGGCGGTGCATTTCCTGCGGTTCGAACTGGCGCGGGAGCAGGCAGACGCCCTGAAGGCCGGCGCGCCGCTCGCTGCCGGCATCGATCACGAGAAATACCGCGTGGAAGTGCGGCCGGTATCGAGCAACATCCGCGATTCGCTGCTCGCCGACCTCGACTGATCCGCGCCACGTCGCGGGGCGGCACGGCCGACAGCGCGGGCTCCTACACCAGCCCGGCTGTCCTGTTAAAATCCCGGCCAGCATTTTCCTGGGCTTCGGGTCATCAATGAGTAAACGTTACGACGCGGCGGACATCGAGGTCCTCAGCGGGCTCGAGCCCGTCCGCCGCCGGCCGGGCATGTACACCGACACGACGCGGCCGAATCATCTCGTCCACGAGGTCGTCGACAACAGTGTCGACGAGGCGCTCGCCGGCTATTGCAAGAAAATCGAAGTCACCTTGTTCGCCGACGGCTCGATCGAGGTCAGCGACGACGGCCGCGGAATGCCGGTCGACCTGCACCCGAAGGAAAAGATCCCGGGCGTGGAGCTGATCCTGACGCGGCTGCATGCCGGCGGCAAGTTCAACAAGGAGAACTACCGGTTTTCCGGCGGTCTGCACGGTGTCGGCGTGTCCGTGGTCAACGCGCTGTCGAAGAATCTCGAGGTCTGGATCCGGCGCAACGGGCAGGAACACAACCTCAGCTTCGCGAACGGCAAAAAACGCGGCAAGCTCGAGGTGGTCGGGCAGGTGGGCAAGGCGAACACCGGCACGACCATCCGTTTCTGGCCCGATCCGCAGTACTTCGATTCGCCGAAAGTGTCGGTTTCGCGGCTGAAACATGCACTGCGCGCGAAAGCCGTATTGTGCCCGGGCCTGACGGTCCGGCTCGAGGTCGAGAAGCCGAACGAGAAGGTGGAATGGCTTTACTCGGGAGGCCTCGAGGAATACCTGCTGGAAGCGATCGGCGGTGCTTCGCTGCTGCCCGCGACGCCGTTCGGCGGCAGTTTAGCCGGCAAGAGCGAAGCCGTGGACTGGGCGCTCGCCTGGCTCACGGACTCGGACCAGGCCGTGCAGGAAAGTTACGTCAATCTCGTGCCGACGCCGCAGGGCGGCACGCACGTGAACGGCCTGCGCACCGGCCTTACGAACGCGCTGCGGGAGTTCTGTGAATTCAGGAACCTGCTGCCGCGGGGTGTCCAACTGTCGCCCGAGGACGTGTGGGACGGCTTGTCGTTCGTGCTGAGCGCGAAGCTGGAAAACCCCCAATTTTCGGGCCAGACCAAGGAGCGGTTGTCGTCGCGGGAATCGGCGGCGTTCGTTGCGGGTGTCGTCAAGGACAGCTTTTCGCTCTGGCTGAACAGGCATCCCGAGACGGGCGACCAGATCGCGCAGCTGTCGATTTCCAAGGCGCAGCTGCGCCTGAAAGCCGCCAAGGCGGTGGTACGGAAGCGCATCGTGTCGGGGCCGGCGCTGCCAGGCAAGCTTGCGGACTGCACGTCGCAGCAACCGGCGCTCTGCGAGCTGTTCCTGGTGGAGGGCGATTCCGCCGGTGGCTCGGCGAAACAGGCGCGCGACCGCACGACGCAGGCGATCATGCCGCTGCGCGGCAAGATACTGAACACCTGGGAAGTCGATACCGCCGAAATCCTCGCATCGCAGGAAGTGCACGACATCAGCATCGCGATCGGCGTCGATCCCGGCAGCAAGGACATCAGCGGCCTGCGCTATCACAAGATCTGCATCCTGGCCGACGCGGATTCCGACGGCGCGCACATCGCGACGCTTCTGTGCGCGCTGTTCCTGAAACATTTCCGGGAGCTGGTGCGCGCGGGGCACGTGTACGTTGCCATGCCGCCCCTGTTTCGCATCGACGTCGGAAAGGAAGTCCACTACGCGCTGGACCATGCCGAACGCAAGGGCATCCTCGACCAGATAGATGCCGAGAACAAGCGGGGTAAGGTGACGGTGACGCGGTTCAAGGGGCTGGGCGAAATGAGCCCGCAACAGCTGCGCGAGACGACCATGAATCGCGACACGCGGCGCCTCGTGCAGCTCACGATCGACGAGAAGGACGATACCGGCAAGATCATGGACATGATGCTCATGAAAAAGCGCGCCGCCGATCGCCGCGCCTGGCTGGAAACGAAGGGCAACCTGGCGGAGGTCTAGACGGGGACGGAATGCAAAACCAGTTGAATCTCGAGGGCGTTGAACAGCTTGCACTGAAGGACTACACGGAGAAGGCGTACCTCGACTACTCCATGTACGTCATCCTGGATCGCGCGCTGCCGCAGATCGGCGACGGGTTGAAGCCGGTGCAGCGGCGGATCGTCTACGCCATGAGCGAGCTCGGCCTGTCGGCCGGTTCCAAGCCGAAGAAATCGGCGCGCACGATCGGCGACGTGATCGGCAAGTTCCATCCGCACGGCGACACCGCCTGTTACGAGGCGATGGTCCTGATGGCGCAACCGTTCTCCTATCGCTACGCGCTGGTGGACGGGCAGGGCAACTTCGGTTCGACCGACGATCCGAAGTCGTTTGCTGCGATGCGTTACACCGAATCCCGGCTGATGCCTTACGCGAAGAGCCTCCTCGCAGAGCTGGCCCAGGGCACGGTGGACTGGGTGCCGAACTTCGACGGCACGCTGGATGAGCCGGTGGTGCTGCCGGCGCGCCTGCCCAACGTGCTCCTGAACGGCACGACCGGCATCGCGGTCGGCCTGTCCACCGACATCCCGCCGCACAACCTCAGGGAAGTCGCGAGCGCGCTCGTGCACCTGATCGACAAACCGGATGCGACGGTTGCGCAGCTCATGAAGCACATCAAGGGTCCCGACTTCCCGACCGGCGGCGAGCTGATCTCCCCCAGGGAGGACATCAAGCAGCTGTACCGGACCGGCAACGGCACGCTGCGCCTGCGCGCGTCGTACAAGCGGGAGAACGGCGACGTGGTGATCACGTCGCTGCCGTACCAGGTATCAGGCAGC
>DATABW010000082.1:0-4673 GCA_036259375.1 Woeseiaceae bacterium | reverse complement strand
GGCGTCAGGACCGTGTTCAGCTGCTCGATCTCGACCATGGGGCGAATGAAGTCCGGGCTGTCGGTCCCAAAGGCAACAACGATCCCTTCGTCAAAGAGGTGCCTCACGTTTCGCAACAGCCGGTCGTGCCGGGCGGCCCCGGTGTACTCGAAGCCTGCTGCCCGGGCGAACTGAGGAGAACTGAACGAGACGGTCGTGGCGATCGCAACATCCGCCTCCTGGAGGATGCGAGCGCCGGGGCCGTCGGCGATGAGCGCGTCCCCCGGGGTATGCACCAGGCGGGTGGCGCCGAGCCCGACTCCGGCGAGCATGTCCTCAACGCGGTGGGCGTGCAGCATGGTGGGCAACCCCTGCAGCTCTGCCTCATCGGCTATGGCGGAGAGCACAGCGGGAACCAGATCGGCTCCTTCAGCATCGACGAACACCTTGATGCCGTCGACTCCTGCCTCGGAAAGTTCCCGCACGTGGGCGCGGGCCGCTTCGGGATCCGTGACCTGAAAAGCCACGCGAGCCGCGCAATAGGCATTGTCCCGGCACACCATCCCGCGTACGGGGAAGTCATCCGGTGCGGTAAACCCAGGGCCGGAAAAGAGCAGGCGCGGACCCTGGAAGTCTTCCTCTTCCAGGAGTCGTCGAATTTCGAGTCCGGCGGCGAGGAACACGCCTGGCATCATGACGGTGGTGAACCCCTCGGACAGCAGCGCCTGTAGTTTGTCGCGGGTTTCGCGTTCGATGGCGGCGGTCACGTCGGCATCGCTTCTCAGCGACGAAAAGCCCTGGAGATCGCCCATCAGATCGTGGCGATGCGTATCGATCAGGCCGGGTAATACCGTCATGCCGCGGGCGTCGATGCCTGGGGTCCCGCGAAGGTCCAGCACCTCCCCGGATACAGTGACAATACGCCCGTCCTTCACAACGATCGACCCTCGCTCCAGGCTTCGGCCGGTGCCGTCGATGATCCGGGCGTTGGTGATCACCAGGTCCTGCGCGATGCCGTCGTTCCAGGCAACCAGGAGTACCAGTAATGCAAGGTTGCGCATTGTCCCCTGATCAGCGGCGCCAGCTAACGCGGAAATAGAGGCTGCGCTCGACCTGGCTGGGCAGGCCACCGGAAAAGGCGAAGTCCTGCTCTAGCTGATGCGAGTCGAGCAGGTTCGTGCCGATGAACGAAAACTCCCAATCGTCCAGCGGACGCCAGTTCAGCGCCAGGTCCAGCTGCGTGTAATCCGGAACGGCAATCGCCGTCAGCTCGTCGACGTAACGCGCCGTGGCGTCGATCTCCAGCGCCTCATTGAGTTCGAGCATCGCGCGCGCGGTGAGCTGGTGGCGCGGCGCCAGACCCTCGTGCCGCGCCGGCAAGCCGGGGTCGGCGGTGCTGCCGGGCTCGAGCTCGAGGTCCATGCTGAGCAAGGTGTAGCTGACGTCGGCACGGAAGCGCGGCAACGGCTCCCAGCGAACCGCAAGCTCCGCACCCCTGGTGTATCCCTGCATGAAATTGCGAAGCGTTCCGTCTGCCTGGCTTGCCGCGAGATTGTTGTAGTCGTTGTAGAACAGGGCTATGTCGTACCACAACTCGGACGACAGGAGCTGCCGGTGCCCGGCCTCGAAGGCCCGGACTTTCTCGGCCTCGACGTCGTCGCCAATCCGAAGCGAGCCGAAAAACGTGAGGTCCGCCTCCAGCCGGGAGGGCACGCGGGTCGCTTCCGACACCGCCGCCCACCAGGTCTGGTCCTCAGTCGGGGTCCACGCGAGTCGCACATTCGGCAGCCATGCCGCATCGGCGTAGTCGGTCTCCTCGTACTTGATGCCGAGCACGAGGTCGAGCCGGTCCGGGAGCAGGCTGAACGTATCCTGCAGGAACACGGCTTGCGTCGCATCGTCGCGACTGGCGGGCAGTATGTCCACGAACCCCGCCAGGGCGGATAGCGTGTGGTCCCGGACCCTTCGGTAGGCCAGGCCCCATACCACCCTGTGGCGAGACGCCGGATTGAGGCTCTGCTGGAATTCGAGGTCCCAGGTGTCGCGATCCTGGGTGAAGCCGATGCTCTCGTAATCGACCACGTCGTAGTAGAGCTGGAGCCGCAAATCGTTTCCGGCTGCGTGGCGGCGCGACCAACGCGCCAACAGGTTGTGGCCTGAGTGCTCCACCCGGTGCGCAAGTGCTGCATTTTCCCGTATGCCGGCGCTCGCATCGAATACGTCTCCGGAGATCCGCAAGGCGTCCGTTTCGCCAGGCGCCCAGTCCCAGCGAAATCCTCCCCGCACATCGCGAAGCGAGTCGGCGGGTTCGAACTCCGGCGAGAATCCGGCGTCGCGCTCGCGCCCCTTCACGTACACGCGCGCGTCCTGGTCCTCGCCTATTTGCCAGCCGTGGCGCAGCGCCGCGATGTAACGTTCCTCGTCGCCGACCGCCAGCATGCCGAACGTGCCGTTCGTCTCATCCGCGTGGCGGGTAATGATGTTGATCACGCCGTTGAACGCATTCGCGCCCCAGAGCGTGCCGCCGGGCCCGCGAATGACTTCTATCCGCTCGATATCCTCCAGCAGGAAATCCTGCGATTCCCAGAGCATGCCCGAGAATAGCGGATCGTAAATGGATCGCCCGTCCACGAGCACCAGCAGCTTGTTGGCTTCGCGGGAGTTGAAGCCGCGAATGCTGACGGCCCACTTGTTCGCATCCACGCGGCCGACCTGCACTCCCGGGACGAGCCGAAGGGCGTCGGGGACGGTGGTGACGCCGGAACGCAGAAGGTCGTCGCGCGTGAGGACGAAAATCGCGCTCGGGGCGCCCTGCGTGGACTCGAGGTGCCGCGAGGCCGAAAACACGCGCACCCGGGACAACTCTTCCAGGCTGAAATCGAGGAGCGAACGGGCATCAGCGGCGGCCGCCGCGGCATTCGCCACCGCGGGCTGCAGCAGGACGCTCAGCACCACCACGAGAATGCAGGCCGGTCGGCAAGTTCGAACTGGAGACGTCTGGCGTGTCATCGCGGGCCGGTGGCAAACGTGTTTCTGGACCATACCCCGACTCACTTCTCTTTGGTGTGACTTTTTTCCCAGAACGGCATTTCCAGGCCGCTAACTCCGGGAGGAATCCCGGGCTTTCCGGTCGGCAATCCACTTGTCGACGCGGCGCTCCAGGATCCCGAGCGGCAGCGCACCGCCGCCCAGCACCGTGTCGTGGAACGCCCGGATGTCGAATTCCCGGCCCAGTTCACGCTCTGCCTTCGCTCGGAGCTCGAGAATCTTCATCATGCCGATCTTGTAGGAGGTTGCCTGGCCGGGCCAGACCAGGTAACGCTGCACCTCCGAACGCACCGCGCCTTCCGCCATGGACGAGTTCGCCAGGAAGTAGTCGATCGCCTGCTGCTCCGACCAGCCTTTGGCGTGCATGCCGGTGTCAACGACCAGCCGGATCGCCCGCCAGATCTCCGTCGACAATCGGCCGAAATCCGAGTACGGGTCCTCGTAGGCTCCCATTTCTTTCGCGAGGCGCTCGGCATAAAGGCCCCAGCCTTCCGAGTACGCATTGAAAGAACTCTGGGTCCGGAACTCCGGCACGCTTTCCAGTTCCTGCGCGATGGAGACCTGCATGTGATGGCCGGGCAAGCCTTCGTGGTAAGCAACCACTTCCATCTGGTGCTTTGGCATTGCGTTCATGTCGGACAGGTGCGCGTAGTAGATACCGGGGCGTGAACCGTCAGGCGTACCCGGGAAGTAGTGCTGCGCCGCGCCCGGTTGCTCGCGGAAAGCCTCGACACGCTTCACTACGAGATCGGCCTTTGGAAGCATGCCGAAATAGTCGGGCAGGCGCGCTTCGATGAAGCCGATATGCTCGCGTGCCGCCTCGAGATAGCTTTGCCGGCCCGTGTCCGTGTTCGGAAAGAAAAACCGGGGGTCCTCGCGCAGGAAGGTGAAGAACTCCTGCAAGCTCCCTTCGAAACCGACCTGCTCCCGGATTTTCTCCATCTCACCCTTGATGCGAGCCACTTCCTGCAGCCCGTACTCGTGGACCTCGTCGGCCGTCATATCGGTCGTCGTCGAATAGGCGAGGCGCACGTCGTAATACTCGAGGCCGCGTGGCAGTGCGCCCGCGCCGGAAGCCTCTTCACCGGCGTTCGCCATGTCGGACTCCAACCAGGCGATCAGGGCGCTGTAGGATGGCTCGAAACGCCGGAGCAGGGCCTGCCGAGCCGCATCGCGCAGTGCACTTGCGCCTGCTTCGTCGATCTTGCCGTCCTTCAGCAGCGCATCGATCTTCGCCCTGGCATCGGCCCAGAGCGGGGCTTCGCCCTCGCCGCCGAACGGGGCCCCTTCGATCAGCGCGCGCGATTGCTGCAACACGCCCTCGTAGGCGAACCTCGGCGGGCGGATGCCCTCATCCGCGGCGAGCTTCGCGCGCTCCAGGAGCTGGTCGATGGCTCGCGAGATGCCGCCGATCCGGGCAACATAAGCTTCCATGTCCTCCGGTTCCTCGACCTTGTGAAACGAGATCAGGAACTGGGGAAGGAATGCCTGCGGTCCCTGCATCTGGGTAAACACGTACTGGTGGCGTCGGAAAGGTTCTGCACGCTCCGCACGACCGCGGAGTTGAAGGAATCGTTCGATTACGATCTCCTGACGGGCGAGGCAAAGATGTCATACGACGTCTGGGTATACGAACTCGAGCGCGC
>DATABW010000081.1:0-3564 GCA_036259375.1 Woeseiaceae bacterium | reverse complement strand
GGTGAACTCGCCCCTGTCCCCCGTTTCGCTGGCGGTATCGTCCGATGCTTCGATGGAGACGATGACCTGGGCGAGGGAGGTGGCCGAAAACGCCAGCAGCGCGACCGCGCAGCCGATCGAGCGGGCAACACACCAGGCGCTGATGCGACTGGCGCGATAAGGGACGCAGGAACGAGCGCCCGGTACGGGAGTGAGCTTGTGCTGCATGTTCTTTATTCTCCGAACGTTCGCACATTGGCCCTGTCGTCCCCCCAGGCCGATCTTTTGCTTTTTCTAAGGTCTCTTAACGAAGCCGCTGTAAATGGAACTGGACTGATTATATATGCCGCGAGTTGTTCCCGGCGAGTCCGGGGCTCCGGCTGCGAGCGGAATCCGCCGCGGTCGTACTGAATTATGTTACATCGCTTGTGATTCCGGGCTGCTGGTGGATCTTGTTCTGCAGGTTTCGTGCCAGTTTCCGTTCCGGGCGCCCTGAGCGGCGGTGCAACGATCGCCGGGTACAGAACTTGCAGGTTTATCGCCCCACAGCAAAACGCAGGAACAGGAGGTAAAGATGCAAGCACCAACCACAATGCTCGCGCGAGGCTCGATCGTCCTGCTGGCCAGCTCGCTGGTATGGGCGGGGCCGCAGCAGCCCGGATCCGGGAGCGGTTCGCAGGATCCGCAGCAGCTCATCCAGAAATGGCCGGATGCGTCCAGGAAGGCCGCCAGGAACATGATCGAGAAGTACGGGCAACCGGACGGCGTCACGGACAGCCACCTGGTGTGGCGCGAGAACGGGCCATGGGTCCGGACGATCGTTCACAAGGAGCCCGTGCAGCACAACTTTCCGAAGCCGCACGAGGACGTGCTGGAGCAGTTCATCAACTATAAGGTACCGCCGGAAAAATTTTCCGATCTTGCCAAATTCGACGGCAGTCTCGTCGCCTACCGCACCAATGGCGAAATGTCGGTCCGGTGTGACCGCGAAGCCGCCAACATCGTCGGCCTGAACCTGGCGAACGACATCATCGAGGGATCGCGCAGCGTGGATGAAGCTCGCGAGTTCTACGCCCAAACCATTCAACAAGTGACGCAAGGCGAGCAGCCCGAGTACGCGCAGAACCTGCAGTTCGAGACCCGGACCGCCAGCGTGACCGCGGACCCGGGCGAGCCGCTCGAGGTGCAAACCGCGCAGGCCGAGCTGCCGGACCAGTCGCGTTCTTCATCCACCACGCGGGCTGGAAGCGGCGATGACGAAGCAGTTATTCCGAGCGCCCGGCTGGAAGGCATGACCGTCGTGACCTCCGAAGATGAAGAGGTCGGCGAGGTCACCCGGGTCATGGATAAGGCCGGCGAGGAAATCGTTCTGATCCAGCTGGACGAAGGCTTCCTGGGCATCGGCGAGCAGGAACTCACCTTGCCGGTAGCGGACCTGGCGCTGACCTTCGACGGCCAGATCCGGACGCGGCTGACCCGCGACGAGCTCAAGTCGATGGCGGAGCCGCAGAACCGCGTTGGCGGCCGGGGCGGCGAAATCGAGGACGACCGCGAAGAATAAAGGCCCCGCGGCGGCGCGCGCAGGCGTGCCGCCGCCTCAGCCTGCGACGCGGCCGGCTGCCGGGGCGAGTTGGCCTGCGAGGACGTCGTTGAGCTTGTCGAAGGCGATGGGCTTGACGAAGTAGCGGTCGAAACCCGCTCTTTTCGCGCGCTTGCGGTCCGCCGCGGTGCTGAAGCCGCTGATGCCGATCAGCGGCACATCTTCGAAGTCGTCCTCGGCCCGGAGGCGGCGGGCCACTTCGTAGCCGTCGATGTCCGGCAATCCGATGTCGAGGAGCACGACGTGCGGTTTGAACTCGCGGGCGATCTCGATCCCATCTTCCCCGTTGTTCGCGGTGCGCACTTCGTGACCCGAGCGCTCGGTCAAATAGAGCGACAGCCCCTTCGCCAGGTCCTCGTTGTCGTCGATGATCAACAACCTCAGACCGCATTGTGGCGCGCTCGGCGCTGCAACGGCGGGCTGCGCTTTCCGCTTGGCGCCATCCTCGAGCAGCGGTAATCGCACCACGAATTCCGCGCCCTGGTCTGGCCCGGCGCTGGTCGCGTGCACACTCCCGCCGTGCAGGTCCGCGAGCGCCCGCACCAGCGCGAGTCCGATGCCGAGACCCGTCTGGGTGCGGGTGGCGTCGTGGTCGGCCTGGGTGAAGAGCTCGAAGACCCGGTCGAGCATGTCTTCCGGTATGCCCGCACCCGTGTCCCGGACGCGGATGGTGACCGAACGCGGCGGGCCGGGTTCGATTGCAGCCGACAGCGTGATCGTCCCCCCGGGCTCCGTGTACTTCGCGGCGTTGGTCAGCAGGTTGCCGAATACCTGGGTGAGGCGCACCGGGTCGCCGTCCATGTAGAGCGGCTCCTGCGGCAGATCCACGTTGACTTCGTGCTTGCGCTCGGCGACGAGCGGCTGGGCCGCATCCATCGAGTGCTCGATGACGCTCTTGAGGTCAATGGTTTCCCGCTGGAGCTGCACGCGGCCGCTGGTGATCCGCGAGACGTCGAGCAGGTCGTCGATCAGCCGCTTCAGGTGCCGCAGCTGGCGCTGCAGGAGTTCCCGTGCCCACGGCAGCTTGCTTTCCGCCGGTGAGGCATTGCGCAGGAGCTCGATGCCACTCTGCATCGCGGCGAGCGGGTTGCGGAGCTCGTGTCCGAGGATCGAGATGAATTCGTCCTTGCGGCGGGCTTCCTCTTTCAGCAACGCCTCGGCGTGCTTACGGTCGGCTACCTCGGAGATGAGCTGTGCGTTGGCACGTTCCAGGGTCCGATTCAGCTTCTGCAGCTCGCGGGTATTCTCCGCCTGCAGGCGCGCGTGAGCTTCCGCCAGCTCGTCGTTGGCCATCGCGAGCCGCTCATTGAGCTGTGCCAGCTCGCGCCGTTGCAGGTAGAGCTGCACCAGTACCTGGACCTTACCGCGCAGCACGTCGGGGATGACCGGCACGTAGACGTAATCCGCCGCGCCCATCTCGTACCCGCGCAAGCGGTCGAGATCGGTTATGTGCACGCCCGTGACGAAAATAATCGGGGTCTGGCCGAAGCGCGGGTGATTGCGCACGAGCGCCGCCGTCTCGAAGCCGTTCATGCCGGGCATGCTGACGTCCAGCAGGATTGCCGCGAATTCCCTCTCGTGCAGCTTTTCGAAGGCCTCTTCCCCGGACAGCGCTCGCACGAGATTCTGATCGAGGCTCTCGAGGATGACTTCGTAGGTGAGCAGCCGCTCTGGCTGATCGTCAACCAGCAGGATGTTGGCTTTTTCCGGCATCGCAGATTCGATTAGCGGTTCAGCCAGACTCGCAGCAACGAAAGGAAGTTCTCGCTGTCTACCGGCTTGGCGATGTAATCGGATGCTCCCGCCTCGAGGCACTTTTCGCGATCACCGGTCATGGCTTTGGCGGTGAGCGCAACGATGGGCCGCTCGAAGCCGCCGGCGCGTATGCGCCGCATCGTCTCGTAGCCGTCCATCTTCGGCATCATCACGTCCAATACTATCAGTGACAGGTCATCCGTGTCGCTGACGATCTTGATGGCATCGCT
>DATABW010000080.1:0-4339 GCA_036259375.1 Woeseiaceae bacterium | reverse complement strand
GACGCTCGTGGGGAACGCGTACGTCCTTGGCCTCGATGCGCTCGACTGCCAGACTGGCCAGAGCCTCTTACGTCGGCAACTCACCGCCTCTCGCAAGGAAGACGTCCTCGGCGCAATCGAAACGACGGCCCCAGACATCCGTCGCATCCTCGGTGAATCGCGCAGCTCCATTCGCCAATTTGACACTCGTATCCATGCCGGGCTGACGACGGGATCGCTGGCCGCCTTCGAGGCCTACACCGCTGGCGAACGTAACGTGCTCAGGCAAGGCGGATGGTCAGCGGTACCGTTTTTCACCCGTGCCATCGAGCTCGATCCCGAGTTCGCATATGCGCACGCGGCCCTCGGGCTCGTGCTCGGCACGTTCGGAGAAGCCGCCCGGTCACGCGTCCACACCGAGCGCGCCTACGAACTGCGAGATCGTGTCAGCGAGTGGGAACGCCTCTTCATCACGGCGCAGTATCACGATCGCGTCACAGGCGAACTCGACAAGACGTTGACGACGTGCGAGGTCTGGGTCCAAACGTACCCGCACGACCGAACTGCGCGTAATCGACTCGCGTCCGCGTACAACCAGCTCGGACAGTCTGGACGCGCGATCGACGAGCTCGAGAAGGCCCGTGAGGTCGGCCGAGACCATCCGCTCGACGTCGACGCCTGGGCCGCGACGGCGATGCGGTTGAATCGCGCTCAGCACGCGCGCGGCATCGTCCAGCGACTCGTCGAGGCGTCTCCAGAGCGACTGCCCCTGCGCCGTACTGCATACCGCCTCGCTTTCCTCGAAGGCGATCGAGAGGAGATGGCGAGGCATGTCGAATGGGCGACGCGCACCCCGCGGGCGGAGGCGCTGTTCGCCGAGCAAGCCGCGGTCGACACCTATGACGGCCGCATTAATCGAGCGCGCAGCTGGCTGCAGCAGGGCGTCGATGCGGCGATGCGCAACGACTTTAAGGGCAATGCCGCCGTCTGGTCCGCACTTCACGCTGCTCGCGAAGCATTCGTAGGGCACAGCCAAGAAGCAAGGACGCAGGCGACCGCCGCGCTCGAACTCGAGGAAAGCTGGGAGACCGTTGCGCTCGCGGCCGTAGCGCTCGCCCGCCTGGGAGACCTTGACGACGCGCGACGGCTAGCGAGCCGATTGAATGCCGAGCGGCCAAGCGGCACGCTGATTCAAAACTACTGGCTCCCGGTGATACAGGCGCTGAGCGATTTTCACGGCGGGAATGCCCGCTCGGCGGTCGAGGCACTGCAGGCGGTACACCCATACGAACTCTCCGACACGCGCCTGCCGCTATTGCCGGCCTTTGTTCGTGGCGAAGCGTACCTCCTGGCCCGCGACGGAGGACAGGCGGCTGCCGAATTTCAGAAGCTACTGCAACATCATGGTGCTGTCGGGAATAGTCTGCTGGGGCCTTTGGCGCGCCTTGGTTTGGCACGCGCTATGGCGCTCACGGACGACCTGACGAGCGCGCGCAGACAGTACGAGTCATTCTTCGAACTGTGGCGAGACGCTGATACTGAGATTCCCCTACTGCGTCAGGCCAAAGCGGAGTACGGAGCGCTAGGATCCAAGCAGGGCACCGTCTCCAAAATGTCTCCACGACGCGGGTGGACTCGAGACGCCGCGAGTGGATGGCAGTGAACGAACCCGAGGGGCGTAACCGCCTGTGAATTAAGCGCTTAGAACCAGAAGTCACGCGCCATCACCACTTTAGAAAACAGGCTTGCTCCGAATTCGAATCCCTGCCTCCCAGCCACTTAAGTTGTTCTAAGGCTTCAACTTTCTTTGAAGCCCTTCGGCCGTCCGCGCGGATCGATCCAGCGGTCGCGTTACGCAGCAAGTAGCACTCGAATGAGGATGAACCGCCCGCCGGTCACGCGGTTCATCCCATATTTCTCCTGCGATGTAGTTGTTATTTCTCCTGCAATGTAGTTAAATCCGGCGCCATGAGCGATAACCTCGGCGACTTCGAACAGCTGGTGATGCTGGCGGTGCTGCGGCTCGACGACGAGGCCTACGGGACGTCGATTCGAGAAGAGCTGAAAGTGAGGGCCGAGCGCGATGTGTCGCCGGGAGCGATCTTCACCACGCTCGAGCGGCTCGAATCGCGCGGACTGGTCAGCTCACGTTATGGCGAGCCCACGGCCGAGCGTGGCGGCCGCAGCAAGCGCTTCTATAAGCTGACCGCGGATGGGCGTCGCGCCCTGGCGCGGGCGCTGCGCACGGTGCGGCGGATGGTGCAGGGACTCGAACCCAAGCTGGAGCGGTTATGAGCGCGATGCACCAGGCGGGGCCTCCCCGAGCGGCCGAATGGTTGCTGCAACGGCTGCTCGACGACCGCTCTCGCGATGCGGTCCTCGGCGATCTGCACGAAGGCTACGCTTCGATCCATGCGCACGGCGCCACCGCTGCGCGGCGGTGGTACTGGAAGCAGGCGGTACGTTCGGTGATCGCCTGTCGCGTCACGGGTCAACGGCAGCAGGAATCGCGCCGTTATGATTTCGATTCGACAGCGCGCGTCAGTGTGCGCGACTTATTGCACCCCGCAATGCGGCAGTTCAGGGATCGACCGCTGTATTCCCTCGCATCGGCAGGCACGCTGGCCCTCGCGGTCGGCGTCGCATGCGTCAGCCTGACGCTGGTCAAGCAGGCATTCATCGATCCGCTGCCGTATCGCGCCGGCCACGAATTGGTGACGCTGCTGACGATGGTCGACGGAACGCCGTCGGTGGCGATGTCGCCGCACGTGCTCGAGGACCTTCGCGGCAGTGCTCCGCCGCTGGTGCAATTCGCGCCAATCCGGCCGGGCGGCGCGGCTTACGCATCCACGGAGGCCACCGAGGTCGTCAGCATCAACTCGGTCGATGCCGATTACTTCGCCTTGCTTGGCGTCTCGCCGTCGCTCGGCCGCATCTGGACGCCGCAGGAGCGCGATGCCGTCGTGATCAGCGCAGCCTTCTGGCGTGAACGGCTTGGCCAGGATCCGAACGTGATCGGCACTGCGATCGTCCTCGACGGGCGTCCGCGAACGGTCGTCGGCGTGATGCCGCCCGACTTTGTGCCGCCGTATTTCTCGACGGCCGCGGCATGGCTTCCGATCGACATGGTCACGCTCATGTCCGATATCCGGACGAGTCGCTCGCTCACGATTCTCGCCAGGCGAGCGCCGAATGCATCGCAAGCGGATCTTGATGCGTACTTGTCCCTGTTCTCGAAGCAGGAACAAGAGCGATTCCCGCAGATGCATGGCGGTCAAACGTGGGTGGCCGTGTCGTTGCGGGACGAGCTGGTTGGATCGGCGCGGCCTGCGCTGGTGGCCACCGCCGCGGCCGCGTTGCTGCTGTTGCTGATCGTCGCCACCAACATCGCTGGATTGTCGACAGCGCATGCGGTGGCGGTGCGGCATCAGCTCGCGGTCCGGGCGGCCCTTGGCGCGTCGCGCGCACGGCTGTTTGTCGAACAGGTCGTCGAGAGCGTGGTGCTGGCCACGGTCGGATCGCTCGCCGGCATCGCCATCGCATTCGTGCTGGCCGGCATCGTTGCACGCTACCAGCAGTTCTTTCTGGCGCGCTTCGCGCCGATCGAGATCGACGCCGTCACGATTCTGATCGGCCTTGGCGCCGGTGTGACGATCGGCCTGATCGCCGCGATTCTGCCGCGCAGCGTCGTCAACGTCCCGCCGAACGACGTCCTTCGATCATCGCGCAGCACCGCCGGCGACGTGACAGCAACGACGACCCGCACTGTTCTCGTGGTGGCGCAAGTGGCGATCGCGCTGGTGCTGCTGGTGGGCGCGGGATTGCTGGTGCGCACGGTGCAGCATTTATCGCAGCGTGAGCTGGGCTTCAACAGCGACGGATTGACGTGGTTTACGGTCAACCTCCCAGGCCGCAAGTATCAGGAAACTGACGCGCAGCTGCAGTTCGAGCGAGACGTCATGGAACGCGTGCGGCAGATTCCCGGAGTGATTTCGTCCACTGCATCGGTGGGATTCCCCTTATGGGGCGGCATGATGGCGGGACTTGCGGTAAAGCGCGACGCGCCAGGAACGCCGCGCCGCGAGATCGCCTACCTGTCCGTCTCGCCGAACTTCGTCACCGACATCGGGGCGCGCATCGTCGCCGGACGCGATCTTCTGCCGACCGATACTTTCACGGCGCCTCGCGTGGTCATCATCAATGAGACCCTCGCGCGTCAGTTCTGGCCGAAGGGCGACGCGATTGGAGCGGAGGTGCAAATCGTCGGCGCGGGCGAAACGACCGATCGCTGGATCACGATCGTCGGCATCATGGCGGACATGCGCGTGCACGGGTTGACCGAGCCGATTCGACCGACCGC
>DATABW010000079.1:0-2545 GCA_036259375.1 Woeseiaceae bacterium | reverse complement strand
GTCACCGAGCACGCCGATTGCAAACGCGCCGCGGCTTCCGAGGGCGGACGGCGGCCACTCCACGTAGCTCGCGAAATTGTACAGGTAGGCTGCCTTGATGCTGTGCTCGGGGGCCGACTCGATGGACTGCGCAGGGGCGGTCGGACCGGAGAGCAGCAATGCCGCGCAGACGGCGGCCGCGCGGAGATTCGCCGTCGTTCGGCCGCGTGGACGCCTCTCCGGACGGTCGCATCCAGGCGGGGATAAAAGAGCTTCTTCAGGCACCGCGTACGGTAGAGCTCGAGTTCCAGTCGCGCATGACACGTTCGAACTCGCCCGCGGGGACGGCGCGGCCAATCAGGTAACCTTGCGCCCGGTCGCAGTTGACGGATTCGAGGTACTCCAGCGCTTCCCGCGTCTCGACGCCCTCGGCGCAAACGGTGATATTGAGCGCGTGCGCCATATCGACAGTCGCGCGCACGATCGCGCGCGCCTCGTCGTCGTTCGGTAGCCCCCCGATGAACATACGGTCTATTTTCAACTCATCGAAGGGCAATTGATACAGCTGTTGCAGCGAGGAGAAGCCGGTGCCGAAATCGTCGATGGAGAGGCTGATGTCGTTGACGCACAGCCGGAGAAAAATGTCCATGGCTTTTGTTGCATCCGCCATGGCCGTGGATTCGGTCAGCTCGATCGTGAGCAGGCTGCCCGGTACGTCATGCTCCTGTAGCAGTGCAGTCAGGCGGTTCGGGAACTCGAGGTCCTCGATGAGGCTGGCAGAGAGATTCACCGCGACTTTGAGGGGCATGCCGGCGTTTTTCCATGCCGCGGCCTGGCGGATCGCGGCCTCGAGCACGAGATCCGTCAGCCTTTCGATCAGGCGGTACTCTTCCATCAGCGCCAGGAATTCGCCTGGCAGCAGCAGGCCATGGACCGGATGCTGCCAGCGCACGAGCGCTTCGGCGCCATCGACGCGCCAGGCACCGTCATCGCGCGCGATCTTCGGCTGGTAATGGACGACGAACTGTCGCTCGTTCAACGCGGCAACGAGATCCGCTCGGCTGTGGGTGCGGCTGGCGCTCAATGCCTCTTTGAGGCGCTGCTCCAGCTCATTGCGCTGTAACGGCTTCTGCAGCACACCGAGCATCTGCAGGCCCTGCGACCGCCCCAGCTTTTCCGCGGTATTCAGTACGCGCTGGTCCATGCCGCTGATGACGATGACCTGCGCGTCGCTCTGGCCTTCCTTCACCTGGTGCAGCAGCTGAACACCGTCGACCCCGGGCATCTTCAGGTCCAGGATGAGCAGGGAAGGCTGGAAATCTTTCAGGGTCTGCAGGAACTGACCGGAATTATTGAGCGACTCGACGCTGAAGCCCAGGGGTTCCGCGATCCGCGCAATGATCGTGCAGATGGCAGGCTCGTCATCGACGATCAACAATCGGTTTTTTGCCCCAGGCATAACGGGTACTCGTGCTGTAGCGGACGTGGTGCAATCCTCGTACGTGCACCATTCCCCGGTGGGCGGCGAAGCAAACGACGATTGTCCCCCGATAAGGACTGTGGTTCTGCGGACCTGCTCACATTATGCGCATCGTTTTTTCTGCGCCATTTGTGGAAATTTTACCCGTCTTAGCGCCGACCGTACAGACCGGTCGCCGAAAGCTTCGTGGTGCGCGTCTTCGGGCTGTAGGGCAGTACCTCGATCGCCTCCCCGCGTTCCAACCTGGCTTTCAGGCGCGACCACCAGCGGTGGGACAGCAGTTCCCCGTGGTATTTGCGAAAGACCTGCTCCAGCTCCGGGCCCAGCCCGAGGAAACGGGCGAACTCTTCGGGGAAGACGTCATTTGCCCCGACGAAGAACCATGGCTCGGCCGAGAGCTCGTCCTCGAGCCGGTCGCTCTGCGGCAGCGGCCGGAACACGCAGTCGGTCACGAAGGTGACCTCGTCGTAGTCGTAGAATATGACGCGCCCGTGACGGGTCACGCCGAAGTTCTTGAGCAGCAGGTCGCCTGCGAAAATGTTGCCGAATGCCAGGTCCCGCACCGCCTGCCCGTAATCGATCACGGCGTTTCGCGCGGCTTGCCGGCCGGCATCCTTGAGGAATACGTCGAGCGGCACCAGGCGCCGCTCGATATAAAGGTGCTCGATCAGCAGGTTACCGCCTTCGATGCGGCAATTTTTGCTGCAGCTCTCGAGCAGGACATCGCGGACCGACGGTTCGAAGCGCGAAAGGTCGAAGGACAGGCGCCGGAACTCCTGGGCATCCACGAGACGCCCGGCGCGGTCCTGCCTGAACACGAGCTCGTATTTTTCGCGTACTTCATCCCGCCGGATGTTCTTGGAGAAGCCGAAGTTGTCCCGGATGACCTTGAATACGACGTTGAACGACGGAAGTGTAAATACCTCCATCACCATGCCCCGGGCCCCCGGCGCCCGCACGAACAGATCCGCCGAGTTCTGCATGTGGCGCATCAGGCGGCGGTAACGTTCCGTTTTGCCCTGCTTCGCCCGGCCTAGCACCGTGTACAGCTCCTCTATCGGCTTGGCCGGCATCAGCTCCCGCAGG
>DATABW010000078.1:0-15966 GCA_036259375.1 Woeseiaceae bacterium | reverse complement strand
CCATGAACGTCGCACCGTGAGCGGCGCCAGCCTGCGCGCCCGGGCGGCGAGCGCGGTGGATGCCGTCGTGACGCGCGGCCGTTCGCTGACCGCTGCTCTGGAAGAAGCGGGGCGCCAGCTTCCCGCCGCGGACCGGCCGCTACTGCACGAGCTTTCGTTCGGCGCGGTGCGTCACCACTGGCGCCTGCGCTCGCAAATCGCCGCGTTGCTCGAAAAACCGCTGAAACCCAGGGACAGCGTGATCGCCTCGCTGCTCGCGGTCGGGCTGTACCAGCTCGCGCACAGCCGCATACCCGATCATGCGGCCGTGACCCTGACCGTGGAGGCCGCGAGGCTGCTACGCCGCCCGAAGCATGCCGGTCTCGTCAATGCCGTGATGCGGAATTTCCGGCGCCGGCACATGGCCGAAGCGGAACCGGTGGACGAAGAGGCTCGCTTCAATCATCCGGCCTGGTTGATCGATCGCCTGCGGCGCGACTGGCCCGGCCGCTGGCAGCAGATCCTGGAAGCAAACAATGCGCGCGCGCCCATGTGGCTCCGCGTCAACCCCGGGCGCTCGTCAGTGGCCGACTGCCTCACCGAGCTGGAAGCGAACGGCATCGCAGGCGAGCCGCGGCCGGGCTTCGAGCAAGCGATCAGGCTCGGGGAGCCCCAGCCGGCCGCGACGCTGCCGGGCTTTCAGGAGGGGCGGATATCCGTGCAGGACGCGGCGGCCCAGATCGCCGCGCCCTGGCTGCTCGCCGACGGCGGCTGCCGCATCCTCGACGCCTGCGCCGCGCCGGGCGGGAAAACCGCGCATCTCCTCGAACTTTCAGGCCCCGGGACGGCTCTCATCGCCGTGGACAGGGACGGGGAGCGGCTGGCGGCGATCGAGGACAACCTGCAACGGCTCGGACTGGGCGCGACGCTCGCCTGCGCCGACGCATCGAAACCGGAGGGCTGGTGGGACGGCGAGCCGTTCGACCGCATCCTGCTCGATGCACCCTGTTCGGCGACCGGCGTCATCCGGCGGCATCCCGACATCAAGCTGCTGCGCCGCGCGAGCGACATCGAAGCGCTGGCGTGCCGGCAGCGGGAGCTCCTGGAGCGTCTCTGGCCGCTGCTGGCGGCTGACGGGCGGCTGCTATACGTGACCTGCTCGGTGCTGGCGGAAGAAAACGAGCACGTCGTGTCGGACTTTCTCTCGAACACGCCGACGGCCTGCGAGGACAAGCTGTTGCCAAATTACAACATCCGCGATGTAATGTGCCGCAGGACCTTCGGGTTCCAGGTTCTCCCCGGAGAGGCGGGTCTCGACGGCTTTTATTACGCCGGCCTGGCCAGGATCAAGTAACTGTTGAACAACGAATGACGCGAGGGTGGCAATTTACGTTCTGGAGCTGGGTCGCGGTGGGTCTCGTCGCGGTGTCGGGCCTCATGCCGGCGACGGCGCAGGATTCGCTGAACCGGCAGGGCTATTTCGACGTCCGGTCCGCCTCCACGACCGTGGAGGAGGGCGTCCTCTATCTCGATGCGCGCCTGCAACTGGTCCTGAGCGAACAGGCGCTCGCGGCGCTGGACAACGGCGTGCCGCTCACGATCGAGCTGATGCTCGAGGTCATCCGCGAGCGCCGTTTCATCCCGGACCCGGCGGATGCCGAGCTGTCGCTGCGCTACGAGCTCGAATACCGGCCCCTCAGCCAGCGCTACATCGTCAGCAACCTCAACAGCGGCGACCAGGATTCGTTCGCCACGCTCTATTCCGCCTTGAACAACCTCGGAAGGATCCAGGATCTGCCGGTCCTCGATCTTTCTATACTCGATTCGGAAGCTGACTACCGGCTTCGGCTGCAGGCGTTGCTCAGCACGCGCCAGTATCCGGCGCCGCTCCGGCTGCTGTTCTTCTGGCGCGACGAATGGCAGCTCAAAAGCGAGTGGTTCGAATGGTCCCTAGAACGCTGAGAAAGATGGCCTACGGGCTGCTCGGTGCGACCGGCTTCGGCCTCGCGCTCACTGCGTTTTACCTGCTCAGCCGCACCGCGCAGGACGCGCGCGATTTCGACGAAGTACAAAACCTCATCCTGCTGATCAACATCGTCGGCGTCGTGGCGCTGCTTGCACTGATCGTCGGCAATCTCGCGCGGCTGCTCGGCGATTACCGGGCCCACGTTCCGGGCGCCAAGCTCAAGGCTCGCATGGTCGCCATGTTCGTCGGCCTGGCGGTCCTGCCGCTGCTCGTGGTCTTCTATTTCTCGATGCAGTTCATCAATCGCGGCATTGATTCCTGGTTCAACGTCGAGGTCGAGCAGGGACTCGATAACGCCCTGGCGCTCAGCAAGGCCTCGCTCAACATCCAGATGGGCGATCACCTGGAAACCACGACGCGAATCGCGGAGAGCCTGCAAGGCTTCTCCGGCCGCGACCTGGTCTACGAGCTCGGCGTGCTGCGCCTGGAGAGCGGCGCGACGGAAATCACCGTCTTCGGACCGAACGGCCGCATCGTCGCGACCAGCTCCGACGATCTGGCGGGCAACATGCCGGAGCCGCCGGTCGACGAGATGTTGCTGCAGGTCCGGCAGGACCTGCCGTACGTCAGCCTGGAATCGCTCGAAGAAGGCGGCTACGAGGTGCGGGCGGCAATCGCCTTCGGCAGCGGTACCGGCCCGAACGGCGGCAGCATCGTGCGCGCGGTATTCCCGGTGAGCGATCGCATGAGCGGCATGGCATCCGCGGTAGAATCTTCCTACAGCGACTACAAGCGCTCGATGTACCTGCGGGAACCGCTGAAGCGGACCATTTCCATCACCTTGACAGTGGTGCTGATGATCTCGCTGCTCGCTTCCGTCTACGGCGCGTTCTTCTTTTCCAGGCGCCTGGTGGCGCCGATCCAGAATCTCGTCGCCGGCACCCGCGCGGTGGCGAAGGGTGATTTCGACACGCGGCTGCCGACACCCTCGCGCGACGAGATCGGATTCCTGATCAACTCGTTCAACGACATGACGCAGCGGCTGTCGGCGGCGCGCCGGCAGGCGTCCCTCAGCCAGGCGCAGGTCGAAGCGGAACGTGCGAATCTCGAAGTCATTCTCGCGCGACTGTCGACAGGTGTCGTATCGCTGGAATCGGACCTGCGCATTCGCACGGCCAACCAGGCGGCCGGCGCGATCCTCAACGTCGATCTGGAGAACCGCGTGGGCGAGTACCTGCCGGAAGTCGCAAAAGGCGAGCCACTGCTCGAGCAATTCGTCGAGGTCGCCTGTGTGCACCTGAACGTCGCGGACACGGAGTGGCGGGAGCAGATTATCCTGCGCGGGGAAATCGGACGCAGGGTCCTGACCTGCGCCTGCACCGCGTTGCCGGGCGACGACGATCATGCACCGGGTTTCGTGGTCGTGTTCGACGATATTACGGCCCTGTTGCAGGCGCAGCGTGACGCGGCATGGGGCGAAGTCGCTCGGCGGCTTGCGCACGAGATCAGAACCCGCTGACGCCGATCCAGTTGTCGGCCGAGCGCCTGCGCCGCAAGTACCTGCACACGATGTCGAGCGACGAGGCACAGATCCTCGATCGCGCGACCCACACCATCGTCCAGCAGGTGGAGGCGATGAAGGAGATGGTCAACGCCTTCAGCGATTACGCGCGCGCCCCCGACATCGACATCAGCCCATTCAGCATCGAGAAGCTGGCACATGAGGTGGTCGATCTCTATCGCGTGCAGGAGAGCGGCATCGAGGTCCAGGTGCACACGGCGTCCGACCTGCCGACGGTCGCGGCTGACGTCGGCCGCATCCGCCAGATACTGCACAACCTGATCCGCAATTCGATCGAGGCGCTCGAAACCACGGGAGCCCGCCTCCATGGCGTCGGCAATACCGGTCATATCGACGTCTCCGTCTCCGCGACCAAGCTTGCCGGCATAGACGTCGTCGAAATCGAGGTGGCCGACAACGGTCCCGGTTTCCAGGCCGGCTCCATCAGCCAGATATTTGACCCCTACGTGACGACCAAGCCCAGGGGAACCGGGCTGGGCCTGGCGATCGTCAAGAAACTGGTCGAAGAACACGCCGGCACGATCGAGGCCGAAAATCGCGAACAGGGCGGCGCCGTCATACGCATCCGGCTGCCCGTCAATGAAGCGGCGCGAGAAGCGATGAGCGCAATGTTGCCTCGACGCACCGAGAGACGGAGGGAGAGAGCATGAGTACGGCACATGTCCTGGTAGTCGACGATGAAGACGACATCCGGGCACTGATACAGGAAATCCTGACGGACGAGAATTACCGCGTCACCGTTGCCGGCAACGCCGCGGAAGCGCGGCGCGCGCGGGAAGGGGACAAGATCGACCTGATCCTGCTGGACATCTGGATGCCGGATACCGATGGCATCACGCTGCTGCGGGAATGGTCGGAGCAGGGCGGCCTCGATTCTCCGGTGGTGATCATGTCCGGCCACGGGACCGTGGACACGGCGGTGGAAGCGACGCGCCTCGGGGCGTTCGATTTCGTCGAAAAGCCGCTGTCGATCGCGAAGCTCCTGCGCACGGTGGAGCGTGCGCTGGAGAGTGCGCGCAGCCACAGCGGCCCGACGCGCGAGTTGCTGCCATCGCTGCTCGCTCCCGTCGGCCGCAGCCGCCTGATGCAGGACCTGCGCGACAAAGTGCAACAGTTTGCCGGCCACAATTCGCCCGTTTTGCTGATCGGGGAACCCGGAACCGGCCGCGGCGCCTTTGCGCGGTACATCCACGTGCTGAGCAACCGCGCGGAGGGTGAGCTCGAAGTGTTGCTCGCGGCCTCGCTGACAGAGAACAACACGGAGGAGCAGCTCTTCGGCAGCGAGCGGGACGGCACGGTACGTCCCGGGGTGTTCGAGCGCGCCGCCGACGGCACGCTCATCATCGACGAGCTGACCGACCTGGACGAGCTTGCCCAGAAGCTGATTTTGAGCGCGCTGGAGCAGGGACGGTTCACGCGCCTGGGCGGCCACGAGCCCGTCAAGCTGCAGGCGCGGATACTGGCCACGGTCAGCGACGATTTCGAGAACGCCATCGAAAGCGGCCGCCTCCGGCGCGAGCTCGTTTCCAGCCTCAACGTCCTGAGCCTGCGCGTGCCGCCCCTGAGGGAGTACGCCGAGGACGTACCGGAATTGCTGACTTACTACGTCGACAAGCTGGTGGACTCGGAGGGCCTGGCGTTTCGGCGGTTCAGCGTCGCGGCACAGAACCGCCTGCGCAATTACCCGTGGCCCGACAACGTGCGCGAACTGAAGAATCTCGTGCGGCGGCTGTTGCTCACCGGGTCGCGCGATGAGATCACGCTCGAGGAGCTCGAACGAGAGCTCGCCGTGAGCTCGCAATCGGATGAGCCGCTGGTGAAGCAGGATTTGCTGTCACTGCCGCTGCGCGAGGCGCGCGAGCAGTTCGAGCGCGCGTACCTCCAGCAGCAGCTTGTGCTTTGCGACGGCAAGGTCGGACGACTGGCGAAGCGCGTCGGCATGGAGCGCACGCACCTCTACCGGAAGCTGCGTTCGCTGGGCGTCGATTTCCGGGCGCTCTCCGGCGGCGACGACTGAGCTGCAGGAGCGCGTTTCAGGGGCTTCGCGTCGCTTCCGAGCCGTCGCCGCGACGCGGCTGCTACGGTGCGTGCTCTACGAACGTTGGCCGGTCCTCGGGGACGAGCCGGCCGTCGGGCTCGAAGCGGATCCCCGGTGTGACAAAATCCTCGATGCTCAGGGTACGTATCAGGTTCAGGGCCTGCTGTCCCGGATCCAGGCTCGGCCCGGCCGGCCGGATCTGTACCGTCGAATGAATGACGCCTTCGACGAACCTGCCTTCCTGGTCCAGTGTCGTCACCAGTATCGGCGCAACACCCTTCAGCCCTTCCACGCTGATCCCGTAGTAGGTGGCGAAATTGCCGAGACTGTAGGCGATCAGGCGATCCCGGTACCGTTCCATGCCTCTGACCACGTGCGGCCCGTGGCCGAGCACCAGGTCGGCGCCCGCGTCGACCATGCTCCTCGCAAACCGGACCACGTCGCCGCGCGGTTCCCCGAAATACCATTCCTCCGCAAACGGGATGCGCGTCATGTTCCTGCCTTCCGCGCCCCCGTGGAACGACACAATCACGACATCGTGCTTAGCCGCGTGCGCGGCTACCGTGTCGGCGGCAGCCACGTACGCGTGCATCAGGTTCGATTTCTGCGTTACCGCAAACGCCAGCAGCGCAACACTCAGGCCCTTCACCTCGAGGCTCGCGAATTCGCCTTCGCGGCCGGAATGCAGGATTCCGGCTGAATCCAGCGCGCGCATGGTCGCGCTGCGCCCCGCCTCGCCGAAGTCGCGGGCATGATTGTTCGCGAGGCTCAGGACGTCGAAGCCGGCGTCCGCATAATGGGCGGCGTAACGCGCCGGCGAACGGAACAGGAAGCAGGCAAGCGGATTGGTGCAGGTCTTGCGCGGCGTGCCGCCGTCGGCCAGCACGCCTTCCAGGTTGCCGAAGGCGAGGTCCGCCGCGGACAGCACCGGGGTGACCTCGGCGAGGAAGGAAGCGCCGTCGTCGTCGGGCAGGTGGTTCTCGGGATAGTCTGTGCCCAGCATCATATCGCCCACTGCGGCGACGGTGATCGTCTGCACAGCCGGCGCCGGCGCAGCGGGGGAAGAAGGTGCAGGTGCAGGTCGGGCCGACGGTTCGCCGTCGGCCGCCGGCTCGGGCGCTGACACGCAGGCGCTCAGCGCAAGCAGCAGGGAAAGCACGGCCGAAGCCCGCCATGCGGGCGAACGATGGATCAAGCCGGTGCGCCCCATTACTCGCTCAAGCGTATTCTCAAAGCGTCCATGTTCGCCTCCCGCAAGCGGCTCCTCAGCACGTTCAGGCGCTCGAGGTCCTCGATCGGCCCGATACGCACGCGATGATAGGTCTTGTCGTCTATACGTACGCGCTGGATGACGGACTCGATGCCCTGCAGCGCGAGCTGCGCCCGCCGCCGGTCCGCGTCCGCAAATTCCGTGAACGAGCCGACCTGCAGCACGTAGACACCGGGTGTGACGACCGCCCGCTCCGACGTGTCGGTGCTCACTTCTTTTTCCGCTTCCGGAATGATCACCTCGAAGTTCGGCAGCATGTCGTAGAACTCGAAACGCGAGGGCGGTACCTCGGCAGCCGCTCCCGCCGGAGCCTCCTCGGACGCCATTTCGTCCTTTACCGGCTCGTTCAGGCTGGCGGGCTGCTGCGCGACGGGCTGGGGCTCGCGGTACATCTCCCGCCCGTTGACGTAGATCGCGAGCGCCACGGACAGTCCGATCGCCAGCCCGAAGAGCATCCAGGCCCAGCCCGGAAACTCGCCCGTTCGCCGCCCCGCCGATCCCCGCCGTCTGGCCATCTACATCGACTGCGGCGCGGACACGCCAAGAATGCCGAGACCGCTCGCGATCACCTCGCGCGCCGCCGAGATCAGCACGAGCCTCGCATCCCGCAGCCCGGCGTCGTCGACGATGAACGTGTGTGCGTTGTAATAGGTATGGAAGTCGTTCGCGAGATCGCGCAGGTAATGTACCAGGTGGTGCGGCGCGCGATTGGCGGCGGCGAGCTCGAGGATTTCCGGATAACGGCTGATGGTTCGCATCAGCGATTCCTCGTGAGTCTCGTTGAGGCGAGACAGGTTCTCGATGCCGGATACCCGGTCGAGCTCGAGCCCGCGCTCTGCCAGCTGCCGAAAAACGCTCGCGACGCGCGCGTGTGCGTACTGGATGTAATACACCGGATTCTCGTTCGAGCGACTCTTTGCCAGCTCCAGGTCGAAATCGAGATGCTGGTCGTTCGAGCGCATGACATAGAAGAACCGCGCGGCGTCGTTGCCGACCTCGTCCCTCAGTTGCCGCAGGGTCACGAACTCGCCGGAACGTGTGGACATCGACAGCTTTTCGCCGGCGCGGTACAACGTGACGAACTGGACCAGCCGGACTTCCAGGTCGCCGCCGGCGTAGCCCATGCCTTCCAGGCCGGCGCCCACCCGCGCCACGTAACCGTGGTGGTCCGCGCCGAGCACGTCCAGCAGGTGATCGTAGCCGCGCTGACGCTTGTCGAAGTGGTAAGCGATATCGGAGGCGAAGTAGGTTGTCTTGCCGTTCTCGCGTACCACTACGCGGTCCTTCTCGTCGCCGTAGTCGGTCGCGCGAAACCAGGTCGCGCCGTCCTTCTTGTACAGCATGCGGCGGCTCTCGAGCTTCGCGAGCGCCTCCTCGACACGCCCGTTTTCCGCCAGGCTCTGCTCTGAATACCAGCGATCGTAGGTCACGCCGAATTCCGACAGGTCCTCCCGGATGTCCTCGAGGATAGAGGCGAGCGCTTGCTGCCGCACGCGATTGAACGCTTCAGTTCCGAGGTGGCGTTCCGCCGCCCCGATCAGCGCGCCGATGTACGCTTCCTTGTCGCCTTCGGGCGCATCCGCCGGTAACGCTTTCTGCAGTTCGGCCGTGTCGACGGCCGGCAGTCCGGATGTGTCGATGGCGCCGGCAATGTCACGGATGTAGTCGCCGCGGTAGCCGGCCGCCGGAAACGCGATGCCCTGGCCGTCCTGTTCCAGGCAACGCAACCAGACGCTGACGGCGAGGATATCCATCTGGCGGCCGGCATCGTTGACGTAGTATTCCCGATCCACCGGGTAGCCGGCGGCTTCCAGCAGGTTGGCGACGCTGGCGCCGTAGGCGGCATGCCGGCCGTGCCCGACGTGCAGTGGTCCGGTAGGGTTGGCCGAGACGAACTCGACCAGGATTCGCGGTTCGGCGCGCATTGCCTGCCGACCGTAGTTCGCCCCCGCTTCCAGCACTTCCGCCACCTCGCGATGCCATGCCTTCGGCCCGAGGCGGAAGTTGATGAATCCCGGACCCGCGATCTCGACACCTTCGATCAAATCGCTCTGCGGCATTTGCGCCACGATCGCCTCGGCCAGCTCCCGTGGTTTGCGCCCCAGCGTTGACGAAAGGCGCATTGCCACGTTCGTGGTGAAATCGCCATGCCGCGGGTCGCGCGTGCGCTCGACGGTTGTGCCGACCGACTGGATCTCGGCGCTGGTGGCCAGCTCGGGGACACGCAGTACTGCCTGCTCGACGAGTTGCTCGATGCTGCTTTTCACGACGTGCGCTTGTCCCTGGCGGCTGATGCAAAGAGTGCGCAATTCTAACGCGCATTACTCGTTAACGGCACGGCACGTGCAGGAGCCCGCCCACGGTCGACAGCATCGGTCAATGGGTCGCATCGACCGTCAGACGGGCTCCTGCAGGGCTGTTTCGATCAGAACAGTTCGATCGGGTCGACGTCGATCGACCAGCGGACGCGGCGGGAGGCGGGATCGGCTTCCAGCAAAGGGCGCAGGGCGGCCAGCAATGCGTGCAGCCTCGGGCGGCTCGCGCTCTGGAGAAGGAGCTGCGCGCGATAACGGCCGGCCTTGCGTTCCATCTGCGCGCTGACCGGTCCCAGGAGCCTGACCTCATCGGCGCCGATGCCGCGCGCCTTACGGGAGGCGGTTTCGAGAAAGGCGTGGGCCTCCTGTTTCCGCGTCGCGGCGGCGCGTAAGAGTGCGAGGCGCGAAAATGGCGGCCACCCCGCAAGCCTGCGTTCCTCCAGCGCCTCCATCGCGACGCGCGTGTAGCCGCCCCTGAGCGCCGCCCAGAACGGGTGCGTCGGAAAAGACGTCTGGATCAGGACTTCGCCCTGGCGGCTTTCGCGGCCGGCGCGCCCCGCCACCTGCACCAGGCTCTGCGCCAGTCTTTCGGTGCCGCGAAAATCCGTGCTGAACAGCCCCTGGTCGGCGTCGATCACCGCAACCAGCGTCAGGTTTGGAAAATGGTGCCCTTTGGACAGCATCTGCGTGCCGACGAGAATGGATGAATCACCGGCGGCGGCCTCGGCGAGCGCGCGCGTCATGGCGCCCTTGCGCCGGGTGCTGTCGCTGTCGATGCGCGTGACCTCGCCCTCGCCGAAGCGCGCCTGCAGCGCGAGCTCCAGCCGCTGCGTACCCTGTCCCAGCCGTTTGAGCTCCCCGCCGCATTCGGCGCAGCGGCGATCCAGCGGTCGTGTGGCGCCGCAGTGATGGCAGAGGAGGCGATTGGCGGCGGCGTGAACGGTCATCCGCGCGTCGCAGCGCCGGCATTCGGCGACCGCCCCGCAGTCCTGGCAGATCAGCGTCGGCGCAAACCCTCTCCGGTTGAGAAACACCAACACCTGCCCGCCGCCGGTACGATGCCGCTCGATGGCCGCAAGCAGCGGCGGGGACAGGCCGTCCTCCGCCGGGTGTTGCCGGAGATCGACGAGCCGCAAGTGCGGCTCTGCGGCGTGCCCGGCCCGGACTGGCAGGACGAGCCGGCGATAATTGCCGTCGAGCGCGTGCTGCAGCGATTCGAGCGAGGGCGTCGCGGAGCCCAGCACCACCGGAATGCCCAGCTGCTTGGCCCTCGCGACGGCGAGGTCGCGTGCGGAGTAACGCAAGCCTTCCTGCTGCTTCAGCGAGCTGTCGTGCTCTTCGTCGACTACGATGAGCCCCGGGTTTTTCATTGGCGCGAATACAGCCGAGCGCGTGCCGAGAATGAGCGGGGCGCTGCCGTCCCGGGCCGCTCGCCAGCCCCCGAGCCGCTCGGCATCGCCCAGCGACGAATGCAACAGCACCGGCGCGATCGCCAGCCGCTGCTCCAGTCGCGACAGGAATTGCGGCGTAAGGCCGATTTCCGGTACCAGCACCAGGACCTGTTTGCCTTGCTCCAGTACATCCTGGATGAGCCGCAGGTAGACCTCCGTCTTGCCGCTCCCCGTGATGCCGTCGAGCAGCGTGACGTGGAATCCTCCCGTGCTTCGAATCGCCTCCAGCGCCGCTGCCTGGTCGTCGTTCAGGGCGGGACCGGGTTCGGGCAGGCCGCGGGTTGCTTCGCTGCCCGGCACATCGTCGGGCCGTTCGGTTATCTCGATCCAGCCACGGTCGAGCAGCGCCTTGCGGACCCTGGTCCAGCCGGGCAGCGCCTCGTCCAGCACGGCAATCCCGGCAGTTCCGCCGCGTCGCCGCAACAGCGCCATCAGCGCCGCCTGCCGCGGCGCCGTCCGCCCGAGCGCGTCGAGCTCCAGGGCGGAGCCCTGCGGGGTCGCGGTTACTTGCCGGACGACACCGTACAGCGGCTTGCCGGCCCGTAAAGGCGCCGGTACAGCCGCGGCGACTACTTCACCGATGGGATGATGGTAATAGTCGCTCGTGAACCGGATCAGCCTGAGGTCCGCCTCGTCGAGCAGCGGCTGCTCATCCAGCACCCGCAGCGCTCGCTTCAGCTTCGCCCGCGGCAGGTCACTGCCTGCACCAAGCTCCATCACCACGCCGGTCACCTTGCGCCGCCCGAACGGCACCAGCACCCGGCAACCCGGTCGCGGAAGGTCACCCCGATCGACGGGCGGCAGGTAATCGAACAACCGCGACAACGGCGCGTTGATCTCGGTCCTCAATACGGGTAAGGATGGGCAAGGAGCATTATTCATGAACGGCACCGTTCATGGATATGCTCGCACCGCGCTACAGCGATTTCACCGCCTGGATCAGCTCGGCCGCCATGGCCTGACCGTCCCCGTACAGCATCCGCGTCTGGTCCAGGAAAAACAGCGCGTTCTCGATACCCGAGAAGCCGGCGCCCTGCCCGCGCTTGATGACGATGACGTTCTTTGCCTTGTCCGCGTTCAGTATCGGCATGCCGTAGATGGGACTGGAGGGATCCGTACGGGCGACGGGGTTGACGACATCGTTGGCGCCGATGATGAGCGCGACGTCCGCCGTCGGGAATTCGGCGTTGATCTCGTTCTCGTCGTAGATGATGTCGTAGGGCACGCCGGCCTCGGCGAGCAGCACGTTCATGTGGCCGGGCATGCGGCCGGCGACGGGATGGATGGCGAACTTCACGTCGACACCGCGTTCGATCAGCAGCTGGGCGAGCTCCCAGACCTTGTGCTGTGCCTGGGCCACTGCCATGCCGTAGCCGGGAACGATCAGCACCTTGTTGGCAAAAGCCATCATGACGCCGGCGTCTGACGCGTCGATCGGCTTCATGCTGCCTTCCACGGCGCTGCCTGCGGCCGCTGTGTCGCCGAAGCCGGAGAAGAGCACGTTGCCGAGCGAACGGTTCATCGCCTTGGCCATCAGGCGGGTCAGCAAGGTGCCGGCGGCGCCGACGACCGTGCCGGCGATGATCATAGCGGCGTTCTGCAGCACGAACCCTTCAAATGCCACCGCGAGACCCGTCAGCGCGTTGTACAGCGAAATGACGACCGGCATATCGGCGCCGCCGATCGGCAACGTCATCGCGACGCCCAGCACGAGGGCGAGAAGGAAGAAAACGACGGCCCAGCCGATTTCGCCCTGCTGCGCCACTACGATGCCCGCCAGCACGAGGGTGATCGTCAGGAGAGCGAGATTGGCGGCTTGCTGGCCGCTGAAGCGCACCGTCCGCTTCATTATGCCCTGCAATTTGGCAAAGGCGACGAGGCTGCCGCTGAACGAGACGGCGCCGATCAGCCCGCCGAGCACAGCCAGCACCCCGAACGTGAGCCCGTGATCCTCTCCGCCGAACAGCTCGACGGCGGCGATCGCGGCCGCCGCGCCGCCGCCCATGCCATTGTAGAGCGCGATCATCTGCGGCATGTCGGTCATCGCGACGCGCTTGCCGCTGATCCAGGCGAGGACGCCGCCGATCGCGATGGCGACGGTCATCAGGCCGTAATTTTCCATCCCGGGATACAGGAAAGTGATGAGCGTCGCCACGACCATGCCGGCGCCGGCCCACAGGATGCCGCCCCGGGCCGTTACGGGGGAACTCATGCGCTTCAGCCCGAAGATGAACAGGATAGCGGCGGCGAAGTAGCTGAGCTCGATGAGCCAGCGCCCGTCGATTCCGTTCGACATCAGCGCTTCTCCTTGCTGCTCTTGAACATCTCCAGCATGCGCTCGGTGACGACGTACCCGCCGACGGCATTGCCGGCTCCGAGCACGACCCCGATGAAGCCGATGACGGTTTCGAGCGTGGTATCGGCGCGACCGAGCGCGACCATGGCGCCGACCAACACGATGCCGTGCACGAAGTTCGAGCCGGACATCAGCGGCGTGTGCAGGATCACGGGTACGCGCCCGATGACCTCGTGCCCCACGAACGCCGCGAGCATGAATATATAGAGTGCGATGAAACCGTCGATCATCGGGCGGGCTCCCCTTCGATGGAAATGCGCGTGGGCTCGTGCCGGATCTCGCCGCCGCGGGTCAGCACGGAAGAGGCGAACACCTCGTCCTCCCAGTCGATGGCAAGTTCGCCGTCCGTGATCGCGGGGCTGATGAAGTTGAAGAGATTGCGCGCGTACATTTCGCTCGTGTGCCGTCCGAGCGATGCGGGCAGGTTCACCGGGCCCACGATCTTCACCTTGTTATGGACGATCGTGTGGCCGGCTTGCGTCAATTCGCAGTTTCCGCCGGTTTCGGCGGCCAGGTCCACGATGACAGCTCCGGGCTTCATCGCCGCCACGGCCGTGGCGGATATGATCTTCGGCGCCGGTCGGCCCGGAATGGCCGCCGTGCTGATCACGACGTCCGATAGCGCGATTTCTTTCTCCAGCGCCGCCTGCTGACGGGCCTTTTCGTCATCGGTCAATTCGCGCGCGTAGCCGCCTTCCCCTTCGGCGCTGACGCCGGTATCGACGAATTTGGCACCGAGCGACTGCACCTGCTCACGGGTGGCGCTGCGTACGTCGTAAGCTTTCACGACCGCGCCCAGACGTTTGGCGGTGGCGATCGCCTGCAGGCCGGCAACGCCGGCGCCGATCACCAGCACCTGTGCCGGCCGGATGGTGCCGGCGGCGGTCGTCAGCATGGGGAAGAACTTGTCGAGCGTGCTGGCCGCGATGAGTGCAGCCTGGTAGCCCGCTGCCGCGGCCTGCGATGACAGGACGTCCATGCTCTGCGCCCGGGAAATCCGCGGGATCAGTTCCATCGCGAACCCGGTGATGTCGTGAGCCTTGAGCGTCTCGACCAGCTCCTTATTAAGGTGTCCGTACATGAGTCCGGCGACGACAGAGCCGCGGGCGAGCTTCGCGACCGCGGCGGGAGGCGCGGGCTGGACGGTGAACAGCAGGCCGCAGGCTCCGATGACCCCGTCGGCGTCGGTCATCTCGACGCCCTCGTAGTCGCTGTCCAGCAGCTGGGAAGCCTCGCCGGCGCCACGCTCCATGATTACGGTCACGCCGACTTTCCGCAGTTTGGCCGCTATTTCAGGGGTCAAGGCGACCCGCGTTTCGCCTTCGAGTGTTTCTTTCAGCACGCCAACGGTCAGCGGCATATTGTTCTCCGATGCAAAGCGGCGGTGCGACGGCCGGTCGCCTCACCTGGAGCGCGCAACAGCTCGGGATTGTCGCGCCCGGCTCACACAAACCGCGAATGATGACATAGCGGCGCGCAATCGCAAGCCGTAGGCCGCCCTGCCGGCGCGCCTCGTATTGCTTTTTGGCGGCCATTCTGCAAACTTTAGCGGAGCGGCAATGGAAAGGCGTATGCGAATCGGCACGGCTGCAGACATTTCGCAACAGGTACTGAGAACCGACGTGGCGGGAATGCCGCTCGAATGGATCGATTACCGGGAGGCGGTCAGGCTCTATCACACGGAGCAGGTTGCGTACGCCTGCGGGACCCGCCTCTATACCGTCTTCGGCGGCTTCAGCGCACTCTCAGGAAGGCGCAGCGAAGTGGACGTCAGCTCGATCATTGCCACCGTTGGCACCAGCCAGAGCCTCGCTTACGTGCGCGAACAGTACGTGCCGCCGCTGAACAACCGAACGCTCTTCAAGCGCGATGCCAACCTGTGCCTGTATTGCGCGTTGCGCTTCCCGACGCGCGAACTCACGCGCGATCACATTACACCGCTGTCGAAAGGCGGCGGCGATACCTGGAACAACGTCGCCACGGCGTGCCGCCGCTGTAACAACCACAAGGGCGGTCGTACCCCGGAGCAGGCGGGCATGCAGCTCGTCGCCGTGCCTTTCACGCCGACCTATGCCGAGTACATTTATCTCAAGGGGCGGCGCGTACTCGCCGACCAGATGCAATACCTGCTGGCGCATATTCCGCGCTCCAGCCCGCTGCACGCGCGGCTGATAGATCACCTGGGGTCGAACGGTAAAAATCGGGGTCGAACCGGATTTTTCGCGGCTGCAGGGTCCGAATGACAACGAGCCGCGAAGGAATTCCGGCTCGAGCCCGATTTTTGCGACCCCGTTCGGCGCGATGCAATACCTGATCGACGCCAGCGTTTACGTTTTTCGTGCCTGGTACTCGATGCCCGACGACCTGGTCGATGCCGACGGCAACCCGGTCAACGCTTTGTACGGCTTCTGCCGGTTTCTGGGCGATTTCGTGGAGCAGGTCCGGCCGGAACGGATCGCCGTTCTGTTCGACGAGAGCCTGACCACTTCCTTTCGTAACGAGCTATATCCCGGTTACAAAGCCAATCGTGAGCCCGCACCGCCGGAACTGAAACGCCAGTTCAAGCAGTGCCGCCGGTACACGCGGGCGCTCGGCATCATGGAGTGCGCGCACCCGGCTCTGGAAGCCGACGATCTCATCGGCACGCTCGTCATCGAAGGCCGGCAGTCAGGCATGCCCTCGACCATCGTGAGCCGCGACAAGGACCTTGCGCAACTTGTCGGCGAGCGCGATGTGTTCTGGGATTTTGCGGGGAAAGGCCGGCTCACCTACGACCAGATTCCGGGCGTGTTCGGCGTCAGGCCGGAGCGAATCGCGGATTTTCTCGCGCTCGCCGGCGACAGCGTCGATAACATTCCCGGCGTGCCGGGCGTCGGTCGGAAGACTGCCGCCGCGCTGCTCGCGCACTTCGGGGGTCTCGACGAGCTGTACGCCAACCTCGACCGCGTTTGCGAGGTCGCCTGCCGCGGCGCGAGAACGCTCGCCGCCAGGCTCGAGGCGCATCGCGAT
>DATABW010000077.1:0-6382 GCA_036259375.1 Woeseiaceae bacterium | reverse complement strand
GAGGAACTGCACTCGCGCTCCAGCGGCCGCTGGTTCCTGAGCTCTGGCCGTGGGTTCGTCTAGCATCCTTGCCCGGAGACCTACGCGGAGTTCCACGGACCCTCGATGTTGCGCAGGAAAGGCTCATAGTGCTTCCAGCGGCCGCTGGAGCGGGAGTGCAGTTCCTCGCGTACCTGCCATACGCTGGCGGTTTTCACCGGGCGGACGGAGTTGCGGAAGTCCAGGCAGCCATCGTCCCATTCCAGGCCGAGATGCTCGAGCAGGCGGCGCACGACGGGCTCGGGATCGTTGACGAGCTGATCGTACTCGACAGTCAGAATGTCGGTGCCGAACAGGCCTCGCCAGTGCGCCATCAAGCGTTCGTGCTGGCCGTAGTAGTGCGCAATGTTGGCGAGATCCGTGGCGTAGGCGAGCTGCCCCAGTTGCTGGAACCAGATGGAGAGGCAGTTGTCGGCAGGTTCGCGCCGGGTATAGACGATCCGCGATCCGGGGAAAATCGCCTTGATCATCCCGAGATAGAGAAAGTTGTCGGGCCGCTTGTCGGTGACGTTCGGAGCTTCCGGGAACGACTCCCGGATGTGCGCCATGTAGGCGGCGCCTACTTCGCTCAACTGCTCGCGCGATGCAGCCAGGGCCCCCTCCGGGTATGAGCCTAGCCGCCTCGAAACCAGCCAGGGAAGGAATTCCAGCTCGCCACCCGCGGTGACGGCCGGGTGCCCCGACAGGATCTGCTCGATAAGCGTCGAGCCGGAGCGGAACATGCCGCAGATGAAGATCGGGGAATCCGGCGATTCGACACTGGCATTGGCCAGCCATTCAGCGTCGAACTTCTCGATGAGGCGCTGGACTGCACGTTCGGTAACCGGCGGGTCATAGCGGAGGTTGCGCTGCTTTCCGAGCTCGTTCGCCGCCCGATAAGCCTCGAACGCCTCTGCGTAGCGCTCGAGGTCGTCGAGCGCCTTGCCTCGGGCGAACAGCAGCTCCTCGCGTTCCAGCAGGTCCCCGCGCCCGGCCTCGAGTGCCCTGTCTAGATCGCCCAGCAACGGTTCGTCACCGCGGGTGACCCGGCCGGCATGGACCAGGCGCGACAATGCGCCGGAGTGACCGGGTTCGAGCGAGAGGATCCGGCGATAGAGCTCTTCGGAGCGCTCGCGGTCGCCGGCTTCCTCGCGCAGGCCGCCAAGGTTGAAGAGCGCCGGAACGTAGTCGGGCTCGAGCTCCAGTGCGCGCTCGTACATTTCCTCGGCACTCGACGGCCGGTGCATCTCGGACCACAGCACGCCGAGGTTCGAGTACACCTCGTGCGGGCGCTCGATCCCCAGGCGCAGGGCCTCCTCGTAGGCAGCCCGGGATTCGGTGAAGCGCTTCTCCTTTTTGTAGAGCAAGGCGACGTTGTAATGCGCCTCCGCCAGGTTCGGCTCGTGCTGCAGTAACCGCTCGTAATGCGCGATGGCTTCCTCCGTCCTGCCGAGCCCGTCCAGCAGCGCCGCAAGGCGCTCGAAATAGTACAAGCGGTCCGGTGCTTCTTCGGTGAGAGCAACCAGGTGCGCGATGGCGTCGTCGGCCCGCCGCGTCTCCATTGCGAGGTCGACGAGGGCGCGCAGAACCAGCTCGCGATTCTCGCCGCGCGCGAGCAGCTCGCGAAGCTTACGTTCGGCCTTGAATCTGCTGCCCCTGGCCTGCAGTTCCCTTGCGTACTGGAACGCCTGCTCGAAATCCGGAACCGCCGTCATCAGCTCGCCCTGGGAGGACCCTGCAGCGGCACGACGTCGAACGCGACCGTCGTCCGCGGCAGGTCGGAGTCGAACGGAATGGTGCCGTGCCACATGTATGACGGGAACAGCACGAGCCGCCCAACGGCCGGCTGGATCTGGCGGCGCGCCCTGCCTTGGTCGCCGATGTCGATGTCGGGCTCGCCGAATTTCAGGCCTCCGCCGGCGGCATCGCTCTCCTCGATCTCCGGCGGGACCTGCACGTAATAGGCCGAGCTGATCCAGCCCATCGGGTGCATGTGCATGGTGTGATAGCCCGAACGGCGCAGGCGCACGGACCAGGATCCGCTGAAATCGAAATGATCGCTGCGCCGGGACAGCAGCGGATGCTGCGGGTTCGGCGGCAACCTGCGGATGTAATCGGCGATGCATTCCCTGAAGCCCGCCGCGAGCGCGGTGATTTCGGGCTCCCTCCGCGCCAGCAGGTAGCCGCCAGTCTGGGTGCCGCCGCGGAGCGTCTGTTCCGGCGGGTGGCGCCTGGTGACGTGGAGAGTACCGAGGACGTCGTTCAGCCGCTCGTTGAACTCCGCCGCACTGGAATAGCCTGGCGGCACGGGCACTTCGAACACGCGAACGAGGTTTTCGTAGTCGTTCAGGATCGCATCGCGCTCGTCGCCCAGCAGGCGCCAGCAAAGACCGAGATAGGCGAGCGCCCGCTGGTTATGCGGCATCTGCGCCGCGCCGAGCTTCGCCTGCTCTAGCGCCTCGTCCGGCCGTCCGGACGCCAGCAGGGCGCGCGCGAAGCTTACGCGGTGATTGGGAATGGAACCCGGCATGTTGACTGCGGCGGCGTGCAGCTTGATCGCATCGTCCAGGCGACCCTGGTTCTCGAGCGTGTATGCGAGCTGGCTGACGAGCTCGCTGGAATCGCGGTTGCGCCCGAGCGCGGCGAGCAGCGCCTGCTCGGCGGCCTCGTAGTTCTCCTGCTGGTTCAGTGCTACGGCGTACGCGAGATGCAGCTCGGCCGCTGTCGGATGACTGGCGAGCGCGGCGCGGTAGGATTGGAGGTACTCGTCGAGACGCTCCTGCTGCCAGAGGAGCGAGTTCAGGTTGCGATGGCTGCTGACGTCCGCCGGGTTGCGCGCGACGGCAGCTTTCCAGGCATCGATCGCCTCGTCTATCTGCCGGAGATCCGAATACGCGTTCCCCCGGTTGTGGTGCAGCTCCGCCCGATCGAGGCCGAGACGGCGCGCGGCATCGTAATGCTCGAGCGCCCTCGCGGGCTCGTTCTGCATGCGCAGGCAGACACCGATATTGTGGTGCGCCTGCGCATAATCCGGGCGGACGCCGAGCGCTTTTTCATAGCACTCGATCGCTTCCGCAAAGCGCTCCTGGCGCTTGTGCACGTTGCCCAGAGACAACCAGGCCGCGGCATCGTCCGGGCGGAGCTCGAGGCAGCGGCGGAACGATGCGGCCGCATCGATGTAACGCTTCGCCTCCAGCTGTGAGAGCCCGAGATTGCGCCAGGCATCCGCATACCGCGGCTGCAGCCGCACGGCGCTCGTGTAGCGCTCGATCGCCTCCTCGATCAGCCCGCTCCGCGAGAGCGCGTTGCCCAGGTTGTTCGCGACCTCGGCCTGCTCCGGGAACAGGTCCAGGGACGCCTTCATGTACTCGATGGCGGCTTGGTACTCGCCGCGCTGCGAGTGCAGCAGGCCGAAGAGCTGCAGTCCCGTTGGGTTCGAAGGGTCCTGGTCGATGAAGCGCTGGTAAGCCGGCAATGCCTCATCCAGCTTGCCCGCCTCGTGCAGCGCCACGGCTTCGCGCAATAGCGGAGGGAGCTGCGGATGCGGTATGCCGGTGGCCATGCTACGGGGTGGGGTCACTGAGGAAAAGCCGGACGGCCCATTATAGCGTCGCGGCGGCCGCTGGGGCCGCGCGCCAGGGTCGCCTAAAAAGAACGGCGGGCAAGAAACCCGCCGTTCCCTGTCGCTAGCTTCGAACGATCAGAAGCGCTGGGTCAGACCAACGAAGTAGTACCGGCCCAGGGCATCCCAGGTGCTCGGAATGGTGTTGCCGTTCCCGAACGTCCCGACGGTGCCGAACAGACCGCTGACCGGCGGATCGTTATCCAGGATGTTGCTGACGCCAATGTTGATCAGCGTCTCCTCGCCGCCGAACCACTGGGCACTGTAATTGGCCGTCAGGTCGAAGTAGTGCTGTGCCCGGGCGGTGTAGCCATCCGGGTTGTCGAACATCTCCACCTCACCCACATAGCGCCAGCCCATGATGAAGTTCCAGGCGTCCCAGGGCGACTGCCACACCGTGTTGAAGGTGTGCTTCCACTCCGGACGCGGGCGGCCGCAGCTCCCGCCCCACGCGCCGGCGCACTCGATGACATCGGCGCCCGGGATCGGCTCTTCGTCGAATTTCTCGAGCCAGGTGCCGCGCAGGCTGAAGTCGAAGTTGCCGAGTGCGGAAGTCTCCAACGGGTAGTTCGCGACCACGTCGACGCCGGCGACCTCGAAGGCGCCGATGTTGACGTCGGTGGAGACGACGGCATTGGCTCCCAGCCAGAGATTGCCGTTTGAACCACGCTGGATGAGGTTGCAAAGCGCGGGGTCGCCGGTCGTACCGCAGCGCCGGATGATCAGCTCCGGATCCACCGTCGAGATGGCGTCCTCAATCTCGATGCTCCAGTAGTCGATGCTGAGCGTCAGTCCCGGCAGGAAGTTGCTGGGCGTCAGCACCGCGCCTACCGTGATGGAATCGGACTGCTCGGGCGACAGCTCCGGGTTGCCGCCGAAGATGGCGTTGTACTGCCCGGCCGGGTTCAGCGGCACGGTGCCGTAACGCCCCGCGCTGACACCCGTGTTGGCGCACTGTTCCGCTGTCAGCTCCGGGGTTGGGCCGGCGCACGGATCGATGCCGCCCCAGAGGCCCAGGCTCTGCGGGGCGAACAGCTCGCGGATATTGGCGGCACGCACCGCGCGGGAGAAGCCGCCGCGGAATTTCACGCCTTCTACCGGCACCCACGAACCGCCGATGTTGTAGGTGTCGGCATCGACGCCGGTGCTGTAGTCGGAGTAGCGATACCGCAGATCCAGGGTCAGCGCCTGTGCCCAGGCCTTGTCCTGCGCGAGAGGCACACGGAATTCGGTGAAGATCTCACTGATGTCCTGCGCGCCGGATACCGCTGAGGTGGGGCCGCCCTGACCGGCGCCATCGCCGCTCTGGAAGTTCTGGTCCGGGTTGTAGTCGAAGGACTCGTCGCGGTATTCGGCGCCGAACACCATCTCAACGCCTTCACTGGCCCAGGGGCTGACGAAGCCCATGTCGGTCAGGTCTCCGGAGACGAAGCCTACGATCTGGTCCTGGTTCAGGTCGCCCTTGGCGAAGAGCGGCTGAATGAGGTAGTCGAGCGCCTCCTGCGTAACCCCGCCTTCCTGGAACACGTTGTAGGGCACGCAGTTCGGATCGACGCCGTTCAGCACCGAGGCGCACACCGGCTCGTTCGTGTCCGGATGCGGCACCACATCAAGTGCCCGCTGGACGCGCCGGATCGAAAAGTCATTCTGGTACGTATTGCTGTAGATGAGGCGCGAAAAGTTCGCCGAAACGTCCCAGCTCCAGTTGTCACCGATCTCGCCGCGGAGGCCGCCGAGGAAGCGATACGACGTGTGGCGCAGGTCGCTGACGCGATTGCCGCCTTCCACGTTGCGCCGGCCGATGTACAGCGGGCAGCCACCGATCGAGCCGTCGACGCAGTTCTGGACCCCCGCGGCGAGCGCGGCCTCGTCGGCCACCGTATTGGGGTTGTCGCCCCGGGCGCCGGTGTCTTCGTCGATTACCGGCGCGAGCACGCGGTCATTCTCGCAGATCGCGGTGAACTGCTGAGGGGACAGGAGGGGATGATTCGTCTCTTCGATTCCATCACCGTCAAGGTCGCTTTGGCAGTTGATCGTACTGGTCACGAAGAACGCGCCCGACGGGGCGATCTGCGCCAGGCTGCGATCGTCCATGAACTGCATCTCGGCGTAGCCCGTCAGGTTCTCGTCGATATCGTAGTGGGCGAACGCGCCGGCCGTGTAGCGCTCGTCCGGGCGCTGGAAGTGGTTCAGCGGCCCGTAGTTGTACAGCGGCACTCCGGGGACGAACTGGTCGCCCTCCGGCGTGAGGAGGAAGTATGGCCCCTCGAGAATCGCGTCGCTGTCGGGATCGAGACCGACCAGCGAACCGGCGGCACCGAAGTCCGTAAACAGGCCTTCGGCGCTGGTAGCCGAGCCGCCGCAGGTGTTGGCGCCCCCGGAATCCAGCGCACAAGCACTAAAGGCGTATGCGTCTTGCGTGATGGCCTCGATGTCGCGATAGCCGAGGTACGCGGTAACGTTGCCGCGGCCGTCCTCGGTGTTGGTGCCGACCGTCAGGTTGATGCTGGACGTGCCGCCTTCGTTGCCGACGGAGCTCGGCGCGGTCGCGAAGCCGGCATCCTGGAGCGCCTGCGTGACGAGGGGACTGTCATTTTCGTGCTGGTAGGCCGCGTACTGGTAATCGAGCTGGAAGCCCTCGAAGTCGTCCTTCATGATGAAGTTGACGACACCGGCCACGGCGTCCGATCCGTAGGTCGAGGATGCGCCGCCGGTGAGGATTTCAACGCGCTCGACCAATGC
>DATABW010000076.1:0-4023 GCA_036259375.1 Woeseiaceae bacterium | reverse complement strand
CGAGCGTTCCGCTCCAGACGGGGAAGTTCTCCTCGAGCTTCCACACGGCCCTGGCCGCTTGCGGATCCCACGCCGTGAGCACCCCGCGATGCCCGCCGGGCCCGGCGTAGAAACTGCTGTTCACACCCATGTACGGCGTGCCCGCGACGTAATTCACCTCCAGCGTTTCCCAATCCATGCAGAGGTTCTGGTGGGGGATGTAAACGAGCCCGGTTTGCGGCGAGTATGCGGACGGCTGCCAGTCCTTGGCGCCCGCGGCGGACGGGCAGACGTCGCGGACGACTTCGCCTAACTGCGGCATCTTTTCCGGCACGTGCCGCAAACGGCCGGTCTCGAGGTCGACCCCGCGGCTCGAGGTGATGTGCGCGAAAGGTTCGGCCGAGAGCACTTCGCCCGTCGCGCGGTCGAGCACGTAGACGTAGCCGTTGCGATCCGGGTGCACCAGCACGGGCCGCCGCTTTCCCTCCCACTCGATGTCGATCAGGATGTTCTCGTTGACGCCGTCGTGGTCGAACAGGTCGTGCGGCGTCATCTGGTAGAACCAGCGCGCGGCGCCGGTATCAGGATCGCGCGCGAAGATACCGGCGGTCCACTTGTTGTCGCCGGGCCGCATCTCCGCGTTCCACGGACCCGGGTTCGCGGTCCCGTAGAAGATGAGGTCGAGCTCGGGATCGTAGGAAATCCAGCCCCACACCGTGCCGCCGCCGATCTGCCACGCGCCGGGCGGCCAGCTGTGAACGCCGAGATCCTCGCCGCGATCCTGCGGGTAGAAGGGACGGAAATCGTCACCGATGAGCACGTCGGCATCCGGTCCGGTGCTCCAGGCGCGCCACGCGATTCGCCCCGTCGCCGCGTCGAGCGCCGTCAGCCAGCCGCGCACGCCCAGCTCGCCGCCGCTGTTGCCGACGAGCACTTTCGACTTCACCACCAGCGGCGCCATCGTCATCGTCTCGCCGCGGTTGATGTCGCCGAGGCGCACGCGCCAGAGCTCCTCGCCGGTTTCCGCGTCGACGGCGGCCGTCTGGTTGTCCAGCGTGTTGAAGAACACGCGGCCGTCCGCGTAGGCCGCGCCCCGGTTCACCGCGTCGCAGCAGGCAACGCCCTGCGCCGCGCGCATGACGGGCGGCTTGTAGCTCCACTTCGCCGGCGCGCCGGGTTTGGTGAGGTCGAGGGCGTACAGCTCGTTCGGGAAGGGCGTGACGAGGTACATCGTGTCGCCGACGATGAGGGGCGCCGCTTCGTGGCCGTAGGTGTGGCCGGTGGAGAAAGTCCAGGCGGGGACCAGCCGGGCAACGTTGTCGCGATCGATCTCGTCGAGGGAGCTGAACCGGGTGCTCGCGTAATCGCCGGCCGCCATGAGCCACTGGCCATCGGCGGCCGCCGTATCGCCTGCCCGCGCCGGCGGGTCCGACTGCGACGATTGCGCGTTCGCCGCGACGAGGCTCCCGGGGTTCGGCAGGTCTGCCGGCTCGCAGCCGGCAAGCAGCGCAACGGTTAAAAGATGGGAAAGGACGGCCCGGGGCGATCGCGATTGCCCGGAGCCTGCATCAACGCCTGTTCGATACGCCGATACCACGCCGCCCATTCCTCGGATTACCTGCCATTCGGCAGGTGTGCTGTAGCTGGGCGTCAGCTGAATGCTAGCACGGCCCGACGCCTCATGGGGTATCGTCGCCCTTCCGGGAGCCTCACCTGAACAGGCGCACGATCCGGTAAGCCATCGCGGCCTGGCTCACCTGGAAGGTACTGGCGAGCGCGTCGATCTGCTCGTCGTCGCCGAGATCTATGCGGCCCGCCGCGACGCGGGATTTGACCAGCGATGCCGGCATGAGCAGGGACGCCGCGAACATGTTCGCCTGGATTTCGTGGCGGATCTCGCCTCTCGACGCGCGATCGTCGCGGAACAGGACGTACTCCCTGTCGATGAACAGGTTGTCCGACGCGTTTGCGTGCAGCTTGAAATGGCCGATTTCGTGAGCGATCGAAAATCGCTGCCGCACCCGCGGGTCGCGCTTGTTGATGCCGATCGTACCGCTGACTCCGGACGCCACCAGGATTCCGGAGACGCCTTCGCCGAGCTCCGTGTACTCGACCGTCAGCCCGAGATTGCCGGCGATCGCTTCGACGGGCACCGGCGGCTGCGCGAGCGGCAACTGCGACACCAGTTCTTCCGTCATCCTGTCGAACTGCTGCGGGGCGATGTATCCCTTGCCTTTGCCCACTTTATGAACTCCTCGAGCTGCCGCTTCGTATCCGGGTCGTCTTCCGCTTTCCTCGTAATCTTTGCAATCGTCGCCCGGTCCAGCACGACAGGCCGGTTCGAGGCCATGTAATCGCGCTTGCTCGGCAGCAGCGATTTCGCTTCCACGTCCAGTCGCTCGGCGATTTCCCAGAGCACGTGCAGCGAAGTGTGCTGCCTGCCCTTTTCGATATTGACCATCGACGTGCGGCTCATCCCGAGCTCCGCAGCCAGCGCCCGCTGGCTCTTGCCGATCGCGAATCGCGCCGCCTGTATTCGCTGGCCGAGCAGGCGGTACAGTAGACAGCGGTCCACAAACCGGCTCGGACGTTTGCGTCAGTTAACAGGTAAAGCAGCGCAAACGTGTGTCCTCACACAAACACGTTTGTAATACAAACGGCTTGTTGCACGTCGAGGACCCATGTAGGCTTTTTTACTTCAAATTGCCGCCTCGTGGGGACCGCGAAAATGCCTTTTCTGTCTGGAAATGACCGGCGGGCAGGAGCTGATCTGCCTTGCATCCTGCGCTACCGGACCCACCGGCACGATCGGGTGAAAGGCGCGGGACGAGCCGCACTGCAGCAGGTGAAAGAGGACCCGGAGTTCTACGTGCCGGACCTCCTCTCCGACGACGATTACGAGTTGGACGTCCATGCCTGGTCGGCCGCCGACGCCCATGCGAAGCACCTGCGCAAGGCCGAAGGTTGGCTGCACGATGCGCAGAATCTCTCGCGCGTGCTGCGGGCGTCCGTGCAGGACGGCGCCGACAGCCGCGCCGCACAGGCGGATACGGTACTGAAGATCATCGAAAAGAGACTGCGGAAGGCTTCGCGGGCCATCGACAGGCACGGCCGGCGCCACTCCAACCTGTTCCTGGCGTACGTCGAGCTCCGGCAAGAAAGGGAAAGACCAGGTTCGAAGTGAGGCGGCTCCAGCGCGGCGACCCCGCCCTTGCGGCGTCCGCGGGTGTCAGGTTCGCCGGGACTTCCGGCGGCAGGGCAGGAAGCCGTCGAAGCCCTGCCCCAATGCGATGGCCAGCCTGTTCAGGTTCAAAAGCGCGATGTTCCGTTCGCCGCGTTCGACTCCCCCGACATAGGTCCGGTCCAGTCCTGCTTCCAGGGCAAGCCGCTCCTGCGACCAGCCGCGGCTCTCGCGAGCGCTGCGCACTCGCTTGCCGAATTCGCGGAGGACCGCCAGCTCTGCCCGGGTGTATGCCATGGAGGGCAATCATCCGGGCGGATGACGATGGGTCCACGGACTATGAGTAGCACCCGCTCCCCGGAAAATGCGCGGAACATCAACTTTCTGTGGCTTGCCAGGGCAGCGAAAAGCCGGCGAAACTCTCCCGGAGGGCCAGGGCAATGCTGTTCATGGTCAGGAGCGTCGGGTTCTCCAGCCCCCGTTCGATTTTGCTGATCGTATCGGCAGCAAGGCCGGCATACTCGGCGAGCTCTTCCTGGGTCAGGTCCAGGGCGTCGCGGGCCGCGCGGACCCGCTGCCCGAACGCGAGCTTCACCGCCAGTTGTTCCGGGATGTCCTGCACCCCGGTCATCTTCCGGCCGGATGACTATATGTCCACGGACTATAAGTCGCTTTTCCGGATCGGGCCTGCTAGGCTTTTTGAGCTACTCCGGAAGCACGGATGCTGTCGACCCAACGACTCCAGTCACGCCACCCAGAAGGGCGCACGTGCCGATGCGAAACCGAAAACCCGAATGTCCTGCGCGAGGAATAGGCCAGTATCGCGACAAGATCGTCCGCTACCTGAGCAAGTTCGTGCCACG
>DATABW010000075.1:0-9128 GCA_036259375.1 Woeseiaceae bacterium | reverse complement strand
ACTGGGCCACGCCCTTCAAGCGTTGTCCCATCCCGGGCGACGAATGCCCCGATTCGGCGAAGTCGCTGCCGGAGAATTGGCTGCCGCGCGCCGTCACAGGCCGGGAATGCGACCGGGTCCCCGACATCATCAGCCACGCGATGCCGGCGCCGATCAGGGTCACCGGCAGCGGATTAGCCTTCATTTGCTGGCCAAGGTTGCGGAAGAAGTCGGCGCCGCCGGAATCTTTCGCATAGTCGAAGAACTGGTCGACGATCTGCCCCGGGCTCATGCTGTGGCGCAGTTCGTCAAGCGTCGCCGAAAGCTGCGCGCGCGTCTGCTCCGCCTCATGTTCGAGCGTGCTGGCGCTTTTGCCGTTTCCGTTCCTATGCATGGTTCACCTGTTCCCTGGCGACCGCAGCGTCGCGCTGCAGTTGTTCGATGGTGCGTGTCGGTGCGAGATTCTCCGCCTTTAGGCGGCTCATGCCGACCAGGGCGAGAATGGCGCCGATCAGCAGCGTGGCTCCGCCGACGATCAGCGACGCCCAGTGGGCCTCCATTCCGGTTTCGACCAGGGCGGCCACGCCCGCCATGAGCAGGATCACAAGGGCGGGAATCAATAATACAGCGCCGATCAGCAGCATCACGATGCCGCTCACCGCCCGGCCGACCTTCTCGGTCACCTCGGTGCGCGCGAGCTGCATCTCTTTCCGGAACAGACGTGTAACCTGGGACAGCACGTCGCTGACGATTTCCGGCACCGTGCGCTGGTAGTTGTGAGCGATGGTCATCAAAGCCTCCCATACTCGCCGGATGTCTTATCCGGCCGGCTGAAACTGCTCGATCCCGTCCCTACGGACGACGTTCCGCTCGGGGAGGAAGCGTGTGGTGAACGCGACGTCATTCCCGCGTTCGAACCCGAGCCATAGGCGGAGCCGCCGTAATGCGAGGACCACGCCCCGGACTGTTGCGGCGTATGCGCCTGCATCCCTGTGCCGCTGCCGCTCTCGGCCGAACTCTTCAGGAAGCGTGAGAGCACGAAGCCTGCGAGCACGCTCGCGCCAAAAAAGGCGGTCGGCTGATTCTTGGCGAAGTTGTTGAAGGAGGACACGAGCTCGTCGATGCTGCGGTTGCGCAACGACGACGAAAAGCGCTCCACACCCGACGCCGCCTCACGGACATATCCTGCGGCTGCCGGCATCTGTTGCTCCAGTTCGTCGGCAGCGGTTTGCATGGCGCGCGCGACGCCTTTGATCTGCTCGGCGCCGGCGCTCTTCTGCTCCTCAGCCATGTCACGGGCTTTCTCTTTCACGGAGCGCATAGCATCCGTTGCCTGATGCTTAGCTTCGTCGAAGAGATCGGCCGCTTGGTCCGTAATCTTCTGCCCCTGTTCTTTAGCGTCATGAACGAGTTCGCGCGTGTCGCCCTCGCGCTGTGATGTCCCGCGTGCGTCTGTAGGATTGGCAGCAAGCTGAGCGGAAGGCCCAGTTTGAATCGGAGGCATGCCTCCCGATGGTGTGTCTGTCATGATTGGTCCCTCAGCGAGATGATCGGCGCTGGCCGAAGCCGGGCGCGAGCCCGGCGCAAGGTTTTTGCCGTGGTTGAGGTTTTAACCGCGCGCTTGTGCGCAAGTTCCACGGGCGCCAACGAGGGTCGCGTCGCTGGCGTGCTTGTCAGCGCAGCGTCCGGTAGCCGACAGTGACCTCAACTACTCGTGTGCTTCGGCTCGCAAGAATGCGTGGATCGCCGTCTGCGCGCCGTGTGAGTCGAGATCGCTGTGGTTGCCGCGTGAGAAACGCACGAACTGCTTCCGCGCGGTGATCATCGCGTAGAGCCGCTCGCCGAAGCTGATCGGGACCACGCGGTCGAGTTCCCCGTGTAGAACCAGGACGGGCGCCTGGACGCGGCCGATATGCTCGTCGCTGCGGAATTGATCCTTCATCAGCCAGCGCACGGGAATATAAGGATACACGGCAGCGGCGATGTCCACGGCGGACGTGAACGGCGCGTCGAGAATGAGCTTCCCGACCTTTTTTTGTGCCGCCAGCGGGACCGCCACCGCCGAGCCGAGCGACTCGCCGAACACGACGATACGTTCGGGTGCATAGCGGGCCGCGACATAATCGTAAGCAGCTAGCGCATCGCGCATAAGGCCGTCTTGAGTGGGCGAGCCGGTGGAGCCTCCATAGCCGCGGTAAGAAACCGCGAGCAACCCAACGCCTTCGGCCGTCAGTTTGCGGAAGCGGTCGACCCGCAACCGCAGCGATCCGCCGTTGCCGTGGAAATAGAGGATGACAGGCTTCGCCTCGGCTGCCGGGATGTACCAGGCAATGATCTTCTCGCCGTCCGAGGTATCGAGCGTCATCTCCTGGGCCTGCGCCAAGCCGGCGGCCGCCGGAGCCGTCCGCAACTTCTCAGGAAAGTACATGAGGCTGCGCTGCAGCAGATACATCGCTCCGACCAAGCCGGCATAGCCGACGAGAACGAAGATCAAGAACCCCTTCAAGGTCGTCATGATCACGGCCACTTCACGACCGGAGGCAGCGAGGAGAGGATCGAATCGACATTGCCGCCGGTGCGCAGGCCGAAAATGGTGCCGCGGTCATACAGCAGGTTGAACTCGACGTAACGGCCGCGGCGCACGAGTTGCTCCTCCCGCTCGGCGTCGGTCCACGCACGCGCAAAGTTGCGCCGCACCAATTCGGGATAAATGCGAAGGAACGCGCGTCCCACTTCCTGGGTAAAGGCGAAATCCGCGTTCCAGTCGCCGGAGTCGAGCCAGTCGTAGAAGATGCCGCCGATGCCCCGCGGCTCACCCCGGTGCTTGAGGAAAAAGTAGTCGTCGCACCAGGCCTTGTACTTCGAGTATGGGGCGACCGCGGCATGTGCATCGCACGCCGCCTGCATGGCCGCATGGAAGTCCATCGAATCCGGTTCGTCCTGGGAGCGGCGGCGGTCGAGCACGGGGGTCAGATCGGCGCCGCCTCCGAACCATGCCTTCGTGGTCACGACGAAGCGGGTGTTCATGTGTATGGCCGGCACATGCGGACTGCGCGGATGCGCGATCACCGATAGGCCCGACGCCCAGAAGCTCGGATCACGCTCGGCTCCTGGAATTTCCTTGCGGAATTCCGGTGCGAACTCGCCATAGACGGTCGAGGTGTGCACGCCGGCCTTCTCGAACAGCCTTCCGCGCAGCAGCCCCATCACCCCCCCGCCGCCCGGGCCACCGCTATGGTCGACGCGGCTCCACGGCCTGTGGGCGAACTTTGCAGCGGTGTCGCCGTAGAGCGCTGCCGGCGCCTCTTGTTCCAGCGCCTCCAGGCAGGCATGAATCTCATCGCGCAGATGCTCGAACCACACGCTCGCCTCCGCCTTGCGGCGTTGCAGATCCGTGAAGTTCGGCGAGTTGGACATAAAGCGCCAGCCTAGCAGATCGCACCAGCTAGAGCATGCGGCAGCGGCCGTCGAGCAGACCTACTCTGAAAGAAACAGCGCGCCGGGTGGGCGCGCCGAAAGCCGGGAGGTCACTTCAGAAAAAACTCAACGAATCAGAGACTCTTCGCGGCTGGTCCAAACCGTTGGTTTGGTGGCCTTGACTACACCGACCTTTGCCGGCGGGTTCGGATTTACCCCCGCGAGCTCGATGTCGGATGTGCTCAAACGCGCCGCAATGCCCACAGTTACCACCGCGATCGCGGCGGCCAAAGCGACCACCACGATCTTGAGATGCGTATTCCGGTTGGCCGTAACGATGGAATGATTCATGACACGCCGTCCCGAGATCCTCGACCTTGGTCGCGTGAACACCCGTACAGGTTCAATGTCCGCCGCGTTCCACGTTGTCGAGACCTGCATCAGGCACCCTCGTGCTGCCATCTATGCTTGGCAGTAACACCTTCGTACCGCATTGGTTCCTATACGGCGGTGACTGACGGCAATGTTACCGCCGCATTAGCTTTTCGTAACAAGTGGCAGAACCCTCGCTCGCCGCGGAAATCTCCGCCCGGCAGCATGTTAAATGGCTCCCATCGTCTTCAGCCGCACTCTGGGGTGGATTTCGGCCTGTGAGAGCACCGGGGTCTGAGCGCGGAACCGCTCCACGATGTCGCGAACGAAGGCGCGGATACCGGGCGACACCACCAACACCGGCGCCTCCCCTTCCCGCGCCGCCTCCTCGAAACGCTGCCGCACCAGCTGGATGAACTCGGTCAGCTTGGAAGGCTGCATGGCAAGGCTGCGTTCGTCCGCCTGACCCACGATCGACTCGGCAAAGGCCTGCTCCCAGGCAGCCGACATGGCAATCAACGGCAGGTAGCCGGCCGGCGACGTGTGCTGAGCGCAAATCTGGCGGGAGATGCGCACGCGAACATGCTCGACCAGGATCGAAGGACTGCGGGTGAACGCAAGCCCATCGGCGATCCCTTCCAGAATGGTCGCGAGATCGCGGATCGAGACCCGCTCCTGCAGCAACAGTTGCAGGACGCGCTGGATGCCGGAGGTGGTGATCTGCGCCGGAACGAGATCTTTGAGAAGCTCCCCCTGATCTTTCGGCAGTTCCTTGAGGAGCTTTTGCACCTCGGCATAGGACAAGAGCTCCGCCACGTTGGCCTTCAGCACCTCGGTCAGGTGGGTCGAGAGCACGGTTGCCGCGTCAACCACCGTATAGCCTCGCACTGCCGCCTCCTCCTTAAGTGCGGAATCGATCCAGGTCGCCGGCAAGCCGAACGTCGGCTCGGTCGTGTGCACGCCTGGCAGGTCGATCTGCGACCCGCTCGGATCCATGACCATGTGCTGCCCCGGCCAGATCTTGCCGTTGCCCGCCTCCACCTCCTTGACCTTGATGATGTAGCTGTTGGATTCGAGCGCGACATTATCGAGCAGCCGCACCGGCGGCATCACGAAGCCGAGTTCGCCGGCAAGCGAGCGCCGCAGCGCCTTGATCTGCTCGGTCACACGGTCGTTCCCGTCGGCGGCGTTGACGAGCGGCAGCAGGGCATAACCCAGCTCGATTTTGAGGTCGTCGATTCTGAGCGCAGTCGTAATCGGCTCCTCGGCGGGCTCCTTTTGCGCATCAACACCGACTTGTGCCGCTGTCGCTGCGGCTTCCTGCTTGCTGCGTCGCTGGATAACGAAGGCAAGCGCCCCCGCGCCACCGCCGAGGGCGAGGAAAGGCAGCATCGGAATGCCCGGCAGCAGCGCCATGACCACCATGACGGCGCCCGCCATGCCGAGCGCCTTGGGGTAACCCGAAAGCTGTCGCAGCAGCGCCTGGTCGGCAGCACCCGTAATACCCGCCTTGGAAACCAGCAGGCCGGCGGCCGTGGACACGATCAGCGCCGGCACCTGGGTCACGAGGCCGTCCCCCACGGTGAGCGACGTATACGTGCGGGCGGCTTCGGCGAAGGCCATCCCCTGTTGGGCGATGCCGATGATCATCCCGCCGATGATGTTGATGAACACGACCAGCAGTCCGGCAATGGCGTCGCCGCGCACGAATTTTGAAGCGCCGTCCATGGCGCCGAAGAACGAGCTCTCGTCCTCAAGGTGCTTGCGGCGCGCTCGCGCTTCGTTCTCGTCAATCAGCCCTGCCGAAAGATCGGCGTCGATCGCCATCTGCTTGCCGGGCATGGCGTCGAGGTTGAAGCGTGCAGCGACTTCTGCGATGCGCCCGGAGCCCTTGGTGATAACAACGAAATTCACGATCACGAGAATCGTGAACACAATGATGCCGATGACGAAATTGCCGCTCATGACGAAGTTGCCGAACGCCTCGATCACGTGACCGGCGGCGGCGGTGCCCTCGTGGCCGCGGGACAGGATCAATCGTGTCGAGGCGAGATTGAGCGACAGCCGCAGCATCGTCGCGATCAGCAGCACGGTCGGGAAGGCGGAAAATTCCAGCGGCGCATGGATGAACAGCGCCGTCATCAGGATCAAAACCGAAAAAATGATCGAGAATGCGAGGAAGAGATCGAGCACGAGCGGCGGCAGCGGCAGGATGAGGACGACCAGAATGGTCATCACCCCGACCGCGAGCGCGAGATCGGCGCGTTTGAGCAGACTGCCGAGTTCGCTGATATTGGGCAGCGCCTTGCCGCCGCGCCCCGCCGCTACGCCACCCATTTGCGCCGAACTGCCCCTTTTCCGCTCGCGCGCATCCGGCATCTGCACGGCGGCCGCAGGGCCGGCGGTCCGGATGAGAGGGACTGCGCTGGCGTCCATTTTGCCCCGCACGCGCGCGTGAACCGCGATTCGGAGACTGCCTCCCCTCGGCAAAATTTGCCCAGCGTATGGTTAGCGTTGGGTTAACGGGAGCGTACGCGGCTCCTTTTCGCCTGATCAGAGCAAACTGCGCGAGGCGAGGTGCAGCCCAAGGCCGAGCATTCCGAGAAAAAAGCAGACGCGAAACACCGGTGCCGGAATGCGGCCGCGCAGCCGTTGTCCCAGCACCATACCGGCGAGGGCCGGCAGGATTCCAAGCAGTGAAAGGCCTGCGAGCGAAGCGCCGAGGATGCCTGCGTGCGCCAAGACAAAGGCGAGCACGACGGTCGAGATCAGGAACGACAGTCCGAGCGCCTGGATCAATTCCTCGCGCTCGATATCGAGGGCCTGCAGGTAGGGCACTGCGGGAATGACGAACACGCCGGTCGCGCCGGTGATGAGGCCAGTCACCAGGCCGACGATCGGCGAAGCCCAGCTCTCCCAACGCCGGGGCACCCGGAACGGCACCGTGGCGAGACCGGCTGCGGCGTAGAGGGCGAGCGCGATTCCGAGCGCGAGCACGGCGTGCCCCCGCGTGTCGCCCGTGAGCAGATCGGCACTTGCCCAGATTCCGCAGCAGACGGTGACAAAGAACCATAGCAAGCGTCGCAACAGGCCGACCAGGTTGGGTCCCGCGAGCGATTGCCAGAAGTTGGTCACCAGGGAAGGTGCGACATAGAGCGCGGCCGCCTGCGCCGGCGGCATCGCGAGGCTGAGCACCCCGATGGCGACCGTCGGCAGTCCTAACCCGAGGGTACCTTTGACGAAACCCGCCAGCAGAAAGGCAAAGCCGGTGACCAGCAGCGTCGGCGTGTCAAACATCGGCGCTGCTGCGGGCGGTTCAGGACACAGCGCGCAGCGGCTCAGGGCCGCCCTGATCCTGCAGCGCGAGGCCGAAGCTTGAGCGCAACCCGCGCTCTCCCGGGGCGGTAATTTTCAGCGCGCGGGTGTCGCGCAGCCGCTCAATCCAGCCGAGCGCAAGCAGCCGCCGCGCGAGCGCCGCTCCCAGCGCGCCGGCGAGGTGCGGGCGCCGTTCGCTCCAGTCGAGGCAGGGCTTGCAGAAGGTCCGGCGCTGGTGGCGGAGCGCCTCGAAGTCGATTCCGAACGTTTCCAGGAAACGCGCTCCTTCGGGCGTCACCAGTCCGCCGTCCTCATCGAGCTCCACATGCCGGTGCGCGCATAAAGCGTCCGCGAGCCCGACGCCGAGCCGGCCCGCGCAGTGGTCGTAGCACAGGCGCGCCGTGCGCATCTGCGCCACCGTCTTCGACATTGGCCGCAGGCGGGGCGGCCCGAGCGCCGCGACGTTCATGATGCTTTCCAGCATCTTGCCGACCAGCGGGCTTGCCAGCCGGTAGTAACGGAAGCGTCCCTGCTGCAGGGGCGAAATCAGTTTCGCCTCCGCGAGCTTGCCTAGATGTCCACTGGTGGTCTGCGGCGATACCCGGGCCGCATAGGCAAGCTCGCTTGCCGTGAACGCGCGCCCATCCAAGAGCGCACAGAGAATGTTGGCGCGCGCCGGGTCGCCCACCAAGGCGGCGACCGCGGCCAGATCGAGAGGAGTGCTCATGCCTTACGTATACCGCACGCGCATTTGGGCCGCACGCACGGACGTTTCGTCAATGGCCGTAGCGATTTGCAAAAGGTCCTGGGCGGCCTAACCCGGGAACGCTCGGGCCATTCCGTTCATTTACTCGTAGCGGCTCGCATGCGCGCAGCTGAGCAGGCGCTGCCGCCTCCACAGCCCCTCGCAACGATAGCCGAAGTTCATTTCAGGAGAGGTCCATGGCACGCAATCGATGGCAAGGTCAGTCCCGCGGCTCCCGCGACCGATGGAATCGCGATCAGGAACGTCAGTTTCGCGACTCCGATGACGAACACAGGAGTTCGTACAGCCGCAGCGCGGGCTACGGCCGCTCGCATCCGGCTGAGAGCGATTGGGGATATCCGCGTTCCCACCGCGGGGACTATGAACGGGGAGACGACGAGTCCTACTTTCGCGGCGGGCGGCCGGAGCGCGGCGGCCGCGGGTATATCGGCGGGGACCCCACCCAAGGCTATGTGGGTTTTGGCCCGGAGCAGGGATTCTGGCGCAGCTCGAACCCGTACGGCCGCGAGCATGGTTACGAGCGCGACTACGGCCGCCACCAGGGGCGAGACTACGAGGAGGAGCGCGGCTGGTGGGACCGCACCAGCGACGAGGTCGCATCCTGGATGGGAGACGAGGAGGCGGAGCAGCGCCGCCGCATGGACGAAATGCGCAGCCACCGTGGCCGGGGACCGCGCGGGTATACGCGTTCGGACGAGCGGATCAGGGACGACGTCAACGATTGGCTGACCGACGATTGGGCGCTCGACGCCTCCGAGATCGAAGTGCAGGTGAGCAATGGCGAGGTGACGCTCTCCGGAACGGTCTCGAATCGTCACGACAAGCGGCGGGCCGAGGACATCGCCGAAGAAGTTTCAGGCGTGCGTCACGTGCAGAATAACCTGCGCGTGCGCGAGGCAATGACATCGATTGGGGGTACGGAAGCATCAGGCGCAACCACGGCCAGCCCGAGGGCGCGCAAGTAAGCGTGGGCCGCTTCTAGACTTTAGTCCGGCAGGCCTTCGCCTGCCGGATTTTTCTATGCTGCCCGACGCGGCGCCATTCACTGCGAGCGCGCGTGTGACAACCGACGCCGTGAAGCTCCGGCGTCTGGAGCGTCACGCGCGGTGATGCACGGCTTGCAATCCGTAGACCGGCGTTGGAATTCCTGCCGCCCGCGCCTTGATCTGCAGCGCCAGGATGAGCGAGTAGAAGCGCGCCTGAAACAGGTTGCCGCCGTGGAACCACAGTCCCTCCTGCTGGGTCGGCTTCCACATATTGCGCAGCTCGCCCTCCCACG
>DATABW010000074.1:0-4416 GCA_036259375.1 Woeseiaceae bacterium | reverse complement strand
CCGCTGGAGTCGGGCCGGATCACCATCTCGAGGGCGGGCCGGCAGGCAGATTTCCCGGCCCGCTTCCAGCTGGTCGCCGCGATGAATCCCTGCCCCTGCGGATACCTCGGCGAGGTCACCGGCGACTGCCGCTGCAGTGCGGAACGCGTGCAGAGCTATCGCGCCAAGGTTTCAGGCCCGCTCATGGACCGCATCGACATCCACATGCCCGTGCGGCGATTACCGATGGAGGCCATGCGCGCCGATCCCGGCGACACGGAAACGAGTGCTGAAGTGCTCGCGCGCGTATGCTCCGCGCGCGACCGGCAGCGGATGCGCGCGGGGTCCTGCAATGGCCGGCTGGAAGGCGACGCACTCGAAACAACGTGCCGGCTGACGCCGCCGGGCTGGACGCTGCTCGAGCGCGCCACGGACCGCTTCGGACTGTCGGCGCGGGCGCACCAGCGCGTGCGGCGCGTGGCGCGGACGATCGCCGATCTCGCCGGGTGCGAGCACATCGAAGTGGAGCACGTCGCGGAGGCGTTGTCGTTGCGGCTTCCGGACAAGGAGCTGTAGGCCCATGCCACGCGCCTACGACCTGCCTCGTATCGCCCGTGAAACGGGCTGCTACTGGACCTCGGACACGATGTACTCGACCGCGGCCGCGACTTCCTCGTCGCTCAGGTCCATGCGCCCGCCTTTGGGCGGCATGAAGCCGGTTTCGCCCTGGTACCCGCTGATCGCGTGCTCGACGAGCACCTCCATGCCCTGTTCGATGCGCGGGCCCCAGGCCGCCGCGTCGCCGTATCTGGGCGCGCCGCCGATTCCCGGCCCGTGGCAGGCGATGCAGGCTTCGTTGTAAACCTGCGGGCCGGACATCGTCGCCTCGACCGGCTCGGCATTCTCCATCGCGGCCACCTGCGGCCCGCCGGCGGTGAGGTCGTCGCCGGGCAGGTAAACCTCGCTGAAAGGCTGGAGCCTTGTATTCACCGTCTCGATGTAGACGTCGGAGTGTTCCTGGAAGTCGCCGCGCACGAGGTCGTTCAGCTTTAGCGCGAGCACGAAAAAGCCGAGGCAAACGGCGGCCAGGCCGCCGATCACCAGTGAATACATGTCAAAAAACTTCTGGTCTCGCCTCAAGATGTTTGCTCCGCGTCGATCGGGGCCGGGAATCCCAAAAACACGAAATTATATAGCAACGTCGTTGAAAAGGCGGGGCCTTGCGCGGGGCTCGGAAGGTGAATCCGACGTCCGGAAACACCGGCGGCAGAGTCCCTCCACGCCCGCGGTCCCCGGATCGCTCTCCGATCCGGGCGTGTATAAAATGGCGGCCGACATAACATGCACGCGTCAGCAACCCGCCTCAGGCCAGCTGTCGAACGACACCGGGAGCGCGACAATGAAAAGAATGCCGGCACTGCTCGCCATCGTGATCGTCGCACTGTCCCTTGCCGGATGCGGGCAACCGGCACAGCCGCAGGTCGGGCACGGGGCCGAAGCCGCCGACCTGGTCCTGCGCGGCGGAAAGATCGTCACGGTCGATCCCGCCATCGGCACGGTAGAAGCACTGGCGGTCGAAGGTTTCACGATCACCGCCGTCGGCAGTAACCGGGATATCGAGGTATACATCGGACCCGATACGCGGGTGGTCGAGCTGCAGGGCCGGTTCGTCATGCCCGGATTCATCGAAGGACACGGGCATTTCATGGGTCTCGGGCGCTCGCAACAGATCCTCGACCTGTCGACGGCGAAGAACTGGGAAGAAATCGTCGCCATGGTCGCGACCGCTGCCGACAAGGCGCAGGCAGGTGAATGGATCTTCGGGCGTGGCTGGCACCAGGACAAATGGGACGCGGTACCGGACGACGCGGTCGACGGCGTGCCGCGCAACGACAGCTTGAGCGAAGTTTCTCCCGACAATCCGGTGCTGCTCGGCCATGCGAGCGGCCATGCGGCGTTCGCGAACGACGCGGCATTGGCGCAGGCCTTCATCGACGAGGACACCCCGAACCCGCCGGGCGGCACCATCGTGCGCACGCCGGAAGGCGAAGCCACGGGTCTGCTGCGGGAAACGGCGCAGGATCTGCTGAGCGAAGCAATAGAGAAACACCACGACCGGCTACCGCCGTCCGAGCAGGAGCGCCTGCAGCGGGAGCGCGTCGAGCTGGCAGGACGGGAAGCGCTGAGCAACGGCGTGACATCGTTTCATGACGCCGGCGAGTCCTTCGAGACAATCGACTTCTATCGAAAACTCGAAGCAGAGGGCGAGCTGCCCGTTCGCCTGTACGTCATGGTGCGAGGCGAGACGAACGAACAGATGGACGAGCTCCTTCCGCATTATCGAATGACGGCCGAGGGTAACGATTTCCTGACGGTGCGCTCGATCAAGCGTCAGATCGACGGTGCGCTGGGTTCCCACGGTGCGTGGCTGCTCGAGCCGTACGAGGACATGCCGGACAGCACCGGGCTGGTGCTCGAGCCTGTGGAGGACATCGCGCGCAAGGCGGAACTCGCGGTCGAGCACGGGTTCCAGGTGAATACGCACGCGATCGGCACTCGCGCCAACCGCGAAGTGCTGGACCTGTACGAGCGCGTCTGGGAGAGCGCCGGCGCGGAGGGGTCCAGCTTGCGGTGGCGCATCGAGCACGCGCAGCACCTGCACCCGGCGGATGTGCCGCGGTTCGCCCAGCTGGGCGTCATCGCGGCGATGCAGGGCGTGCACGCCACTTCCGACGGCCCGTGGATTCCGAGCCGGCTCGGGGAGGAACGCGGCGGCGAGACGTCTTACGTATGGCGCGACCTGCTGGAAGCCGGGACGATGATCGGCAACGGCACCGATGTGCCGGTGGAGCGCGTCGACCCGGTCGCCTCCTTTTATTCTTCCGTCTCGCGCATGACCTCGACCGGCGAACGGTTTCACCCGGAGCAGGCGATGACGCGCGAGGAAGCACTGGAGAGCTACACGATCAACAACGCGTATGCGGCTTTCGAGGAAGACATCAAGGGTACATTAACGCCGGGCAAGCTGGCCGACATCGTGGTGCTGTCGCAGGACATCCTCACGATTCCGGAAGACCGTATTCCCGACACGGCAGTCGACCTGACGATCGTCGGCGGCGAAATCCGCTACGAAAGACCGAGCGCGCCGTAGGAGCCCGTCTCACGGGCGACAACAAACGTTGAAATCCCGCATACCGTCTCTGCTGGCCGCCTCCCTCCTCGCCTGCGCCGGCGTAAACGCGGACAACGACGATTGGCCCCACTACGGTCGCGATGCCGGCGGCACCCGCTATTCCCCTCTCGAGCAGATCGATGCCTCCAATCTCCACCGCCTCGAAATCGCCTGGCAATTCCGGACCGGCGAGCTCGGCCAGGGAGCGGAAGACGCGGATTCGCTGACCTTCGAAGCCACGCCCGTGCTTCGGGACGGCGCGCTTTACTTCAGCACCGCGTTCGGCACGGCGTTCGCAATCGACGCCGCGACGGGGGAGGAGCTCTGGCGCTTCGAATCCGGCGTGCCGCGCGACATCGACTACGCCGAAGTCGTCTCGCGCGGCGTCAGCGTGTGGCACGATCCGGCGCGCGAGGCGGGCGCTGCCTGCGCCACGCGCGTCTATCTCGGCAACATCGCCGGCAGCCTTTACGCGATCGACGCATCGACCGGCGAGGCTTGCAGGGAGTTCGGCGACGGCGGCTTCGTCGACCTGCGCCGCGACGCGCGGCCGCGAGAACTCGGCCAGTACACCATCACGTCGCCGCCCGCGGTTGCCGGCGACCGCATCATCGTCGGCTCGGCCATCGGCGACAACGGGAGCGTGCGAGTGGAGCGCGGCATCGTACGCGCGCTCGATGCCCGCAGTGGCCAAGTGCTGTGGACCTGGGACCCGATTCCGGTCGACTCGAAGGATCCGGCGTACGCCACCTGGGAAGCGGGCGCCGAGGTTGCCGGCGGTGCGAATGCCTGGCCGCCGCTGTCGGTCGACGTCGAGCACGGCCTGGTGTACGTGCCGACCGGCACGCCGTCGCCCGATTTCTACGGCGGCGAGCGAGCCGGCGACAACGCTTACGCGAACTCGCTTGTCGCATTGTCGGTGAAGTCGGGCGAGGTCGTGTGGCACCGGCAGCTGGTGCATCACGATTTGTGGGACTACGACCTGCCGGCGCAGCCGATGCTCGTCGACCTGACAAAGGACGGCCGGCGATACGCCGCGGTCGTGCAGACGACCAAAACGGGCATGGTGTTCGTGTTCGATCGCCTGACCGGCAAACCGATCTGGCCGATCGAGGAGCGGCCGGTGCCGCAGGGCGGCGTCGCCGGCGAAAAGCTCTCGCCGACGCAGCCATTCTCGTCGCTGCCGCCGCTGGTGAGCCACGCTGCAATCACGGAAGAGGATGCGTACGGCTGGTTCTGGTTCGACACGCGCGGCTGCCGCAAGA
>DATABW010000073.1:0-3545 GCA_036259375.1 Woeseiaceae bacterium | reverse complement strand
GAAGGTTATGGCCTTCGCCAGGGATGTAGCCGATGACCTCAAAGCCGTTCGTCAGGCGTACCTTCGCGACTTTACGCAGAGCCGAGTTCGGCTTCTTCGGAGTCGTCGTATAGACGCGGGTGCACACGCCGCGCTTCTGCGGGCAGGCCTCGAGCGCCGGCACCTTGTTGCGGCCCTTTTGCGCCGTCCGCGGCTTGCGGATCAGCTGGCTGATCGTCGGCATTCCATGCCCTCTTCCACAAGGCCGCCTGGCGGCCCGTTGCTGCTACGCATTGGTTGAAGCGCAAAACGAATCCGCGCCACAGGTCCGGTCGGAACCTTTGGCGCGCCCCGCTTGCAGAGGACCACGATTACTCGCGGTCGTGCCTCAAAGCTGACCAGTGTCGGTCGTTGTTGAGTTCGGCAGTGTTTAGGCGGCATTGATCGCGCTTGGGAACAGCTTCGATCGCCGGACGCCTACGACCAGCCTGAAGTCCGGGGGTTCTATCCGCCGACTCAGGGCTCGTCAACCGGGAAATGGTTCTAAACCATTCGTAAAACGCATGTAGTCATTGCGTCGGAAAAGAAAAGGCCGCCCGAAGGCGGCCTCCCCAACTTTCTTCGTCCGGCGAAGCTTACTCGGCGGCCGGCGGGAGCTCCGCCAGCTGGGCCTGCGACTCCGCCGTTTTCTGCGCCAGGATGAGGTCGTCGCGGCGCTGAGCGATCGTCCGGATGTCGGAGTTCGCAGCGCCAGTGCCGGCTGGGATGAGGCTGCCGACGATGACGTTCTCCTTGAGGCCCTCGAGAGTGTCGACCTTTCCGTTGACCGCCGCCTCCGTGAGGACGCGGGTGGTCTCCTGGAAGGACGCCGCCGAGATGAACGAGCGGGTCTGCAGCGAGGCCTTGGTGATGCCGAGCAGGACCGGCACGCCCTGAGCCGGCTTCTTGCCCTCCGCCACAAGGCGCTCGTTGAGCTCCTGCAGCTCCAGCCGGTCGAGCTGTTCGCCGGCCAGGAGTTCGGAATCGCCCCCGTCCGTGATCTCGGCCTTCTGCAGCATCTGCCGGACGATCACCTCAATGTGCTTGTCATTGATGTTCACGCCCTGCAGCCGGTAGACCTCCTGGATCTCGTTGACCAGACAGGCGGCGAGTTCCTCGACGCCCTTGATCGCCAGGATGTCGTGCGGGGCCGGGTTGCCGTCGACGATGAAGTCGCCGACCTCGACCACGTCCCCGTCCTGCAGGTGGATGTGCTTGCCCTTCGGGATCAGGTACTCGACCGCTTCCGAGCCATCGTGCGGGTTGAGCGTCAGGCGGCGCTTGTTCTTGTAGTCGCGCCCGAACTGGATGGTGCCCGACTTCTCGGCGATGATGGCCGCGTCCTTCGGGCGCCGCGCCTCGAACAGCTCCGCCACGCGCGGCAGACCGCCCGTGATGTCGCGTGTCTTGGCGCTTTCCGTCGGGATGCGGGTCAGCACGTCGCCCGCCTTGACCTTCTGACCCGGATCGACCGAGAGGATCGCGTCCACCGGCAGAAGGTAGCGCGCGTCGCCGCCCCGAGCCAGCTTGGCGATCTTGTCCTTGTTCTGGATCACGATCGCCGGCCGCAGGTCGGCCGTCCGCGCAGTCGTCCGCCAATCGGTGACCACGCGCTTGGCGATGCCGGTCGACTCGTCCATCGACTCCACCATCGACGCCCCGTCCACGAGATCCTCGTAGCCCACGGTGCCGTCGACCTCGGTGACGATCGGACGGGTGTAGGGATCCCACTCGGCGATACGCTGGCCGCGCTTGATCTGGTCGCCCTCGTCGACGCGCAGTCGTGCGCCGTAGAGAAGACGGTGCACGGCCCGCTCGATCCCGTCCGACCCCACGATCACCACGGCCACGTTGCGGCCCATGACGATGAGGTCGCCGTCCGAGTTGCGGGCGACGTTGCGATTGCGCAGCTTCACCGTGCCCTCGAAGTTGGACTCGATGAAGGACTGATCCGCGATCTGGGCAGCGCCCCCGATATGGAACGTGCGCATGGTCAGCTGCGTGCCCGGCTCGCCGATCGACTGCGCGGCGATGACGCCGACAGCCTCGCCGTGGTTGACGGGCGTGCCGCGCGCAAGGTCGCGGCCGTAGCAGGTGGCGCACACGCCGTTCTTCGAGGCGCAGACCAGCACGGAGCGGATCTTCACCTCCTGGATGCCGGCAGCCGTGAGGGCAGCAATGTGGCCCTCCTCGATCATCGTGCCCTTGGCGACGATGATCTTGCCGTCCGGGTCCACCAGGTCCTCAGCCGTCGAGCGGCCGAGGATGCGCGAGGCGAGCGAGGCCACCACCTGGCCGGCATCGATGATGGCGCGCATCTTGATGCCATTATCGGTGCCGCAATCGTCCTCACGGATGACCGCGTCCTGCGCCACGTCGACGAGACGGCGGGTCAGGTAACCCGAGTTTGCCGTCTTCAGCGCCGTGTCGGCGAGCCCTTTGCGGGCGCCGTGCGTCGAGTTGAAATACTCGAGCACGTCAAGGCCTTCCTTGAAGTTCGAGATGATCGGGCTCTCGATGATCTCGCCGGAGGGCTTGGCCATCAGGCCGCGCATGGCGGCGAGCTGCTTCATCTGCGCCGGCGAGCCGCGGGCGCCCGAATGCGACATCATCCAGATGGAGTTGACCTGCTTGTCGCGGCCGTTCTCCTTCTGCACCGTGGAGATGCGGTTCATCATCTCGCCGGCAAGCCGGTCCGAGCACTTGGCCCAAGCGTCGACCACCTTGTTGTATTTCTCGCCCTGGGTGATGAGACCGTCCTGATACTGCTGCTCGTAATCCTTCACGAGCGTGCGGGTCTCCTCGACGATCGACCACTTGTTCTCGGGCACGACCATGTCGTCCTTGCCGAACGAGATGCCGGCCTTGAAGGCATGGTAGAAGCCCAGCGCCATCGTCCGGTCGCAGAAGATCACCGTCTCCTTCTGCCCGCAGTTGCGGTAGACCGCGTCGATCATGGCCGAGATTTCCTTCTTGGTCATGAGTTTGTTCACGACGTCGAAGGGCACCTTCGGGTGCTTCGGCAGCACCTGCGAGAGGATGACGCGGCCGGGCGTTGTCTCGTAGACCTTCGTCACCTGCTTGCCGTCCTCGCCCAGCCCTTTCCAGCGATAGCGGATCTTTGTGTGCAGGGAGACCACCTTCTCGGCGAGGGCGTGCTCGAGCTCGCCCATGTCGGAGAAGGCCTTGCCCTCACCCGGCTCACCTTCGGCGACGATCGACAGGTAGTAGAGGCCGAGCACGATATCCTGCGACGGCACGATGATCGGATGACCGTTGGCCGGGTGCAGGATGTTGTTCGTCGACATCATGAGCACGCGCGCTTCGAGCTGTGCCTCGAGCGACAGCGGCACGTGCACGGCCATCTGGTCGCCGTCGAAGTCCGCGTTGAAGGCAGTGCAGACCAGCGGATGCAGCTGGATTGCCTTGCCCTCGATGAGGGTCGGCTCGAACGCCTGAATACCGAGGCGATGCAGCGTCGGCGCGCGGTTGAGCATCACCGGATGCTCGCGGATCACCTCGTCGAG
>DATABW010000072.1:0-2850 GCA_036259375.1 Woeseiaceae bacterium | reverse complement strand
GGGCGGTATCCGCGCCTTCGTGGAGCACCTGAACAAGAACAAGACTCCCATCCATCCGGGCGTATTCCATTTCCAGGTCGAGCGCGATCGCGTGATCGTGGAAGCGGCGCTGCAGTGGAACGACGGGTACCAGGAAAACATGTTCTGCTACACGAACAATATTCCCCAGCGCGACGGCGGCACGCACCTCGCCGGCTTCCGCAGCGCGCTCACCCGTACGCTGAACGGCTACATCGAGCGGGAGACGTCCAGTCGCCGGGAAAAGACCCTGCCGAGTGGCGATGATGCCCGCGAGGGCCTCACGGCCGTGCTGTCCGTCAAGGTGCCGGACCCGAAGTTCTCATCCCAGACGAAGGACAAATTAGTTTCATCTGAAATCAAAGGCATCGTCGAGTCGGCGATGGCCGAGCGTCTGGACGAGTTCCTGCTGGAGAATCCCCAGGAGGCGAAGGCGATCGTGGCGAAGATTCTCGAAGCCGCCCGCGCCCGGGAAGCGGCGCGCAAGGCACGCGAGATGACGCGGCGCAAGGGCGCGCTGGACGTCGGCGGCCTGCCCGGAAAGCTCGCCGACTGCCAGGAGAAGGATCCGGCGCTCTCCGAGTTGTTCCTCGTCGAGGGCGATTCAGCCGGCGGCTCCGCCAAGCAGGGGCGCGATCGCCGCACCCAGGCCATCCTGCCCCTGAAGGGGAAGATATTGAACGTCGAGAAAGCGCGCTTCGACAAGATGCTGTCTTCGGCGGAAGTGGGCACGCTCATTACCGCACTCGGCACGGGCATCGGGCTCGACGACTTCGATCCCGACAAGCTGCGCTACCATCGCATCATCATCATGACGGACGCCGATGTCGACGGCTCTCACATCCGCACGCTGCTGCTCACCTTCTTCTATCGCCAGATGCGCGCGCTGATCGAGCGCGGCCACGTCTACATCGCGCAGCCGCCGCTCTACAAGATCAAGAAGGGCAAGCAGGAGGTGTACGTCAAAGACGATGCGGAGCTCACGAACTACCTGCTGAACACCGCGCTCGAAAACGCCGAGCTGCACGTCAACGGGGAAGCGCCGGCACTCTCGGCCGCTGCGCTGGAAGCGCTGGCGAAGGAATACACCACCGTCGAGAACATCATCCGCCGGCTGGCGGACCGCTACGACGAAAAGGTCCTCCGGGCCATCAGCGAACTGCCGGCCGTCGCGTCGGGCATGGTGGAGGACCTGGACAAGCTGGAATCCTGGACGGAGAAGCTCGCTGAAGCTTTGCCGACCACGACCGACGGACGTGGGTCGAACAGCAACGGCGGAACGTACACTGCAGAGCTCGAGCGCGGCGACGCCGATGGCGAAGGCGTTCGCATTGCAATTCGTCGAATGCAGCATGGCATCGGCACCACCCGCTACATCCCGCGCGAGTTCTTCGAGACGAACGAATACGCGCACATGGTGTCGCTTACCGAAAAACTCAGCGGCCTGATCGGCGCCGGGGCTTACGTCACCCGCGGCGAAAAACGAGAACCCGTGGAGTCCTTCGAAGAGGCACTGGACTGGCTGATGAGCGAAGCCCGCAAAGGTCAATCGCTGCAGCGCTACAAGGGGCTCGGCGAGATGAATCCCGACCAGCTCTGGGAGACGACGGTCAACCCGGAAACCCGGCGACTCATGCAGGTCAAGATCGAGGACGCGGTCAAGGCGGACGAGATCTTCACCACGCTGATGGGCGACCAGGTCGAGCCCCGCCGCGAATTCATCGAGCGCAACGCCCTGACGGTCGAGAACCTCGACGTATAGCCCGGCGCCGCCAACCGCGGACCGCCGAACGTTTGTGCCATCGGCGCACCGACGTCGTGGCGGCGGACCTCACGAGGAAGCGGCATTTCCGCAGATCTCGGCCATCTTGGCCTGGATCCATTCCTGGACGACGAGGTTGGTCTGCTTCGGCGTGCGACCCGCGGGCTCGATCGGCGGGCCGACGCAGAGTCGGATGAGGCCCGGGCGTTTGATGACGCTGCGCCGCGGCCAGAATTCGCCGGCGTTGTGGGCGACGGGGACGATCGGGCAGCCGGCGTCCCGAGCGAGAGCGGCGCCGCTTATGCCGTAGCGGCGGGTCTCGCCGGGCGGCAGGCGGGTACCTTCAGGAAACACGGTAACCCAGGTGCCCTCCGCAAGGCGTGCCTTGCCCTGTGAGATCACCTGTGCGACCGCGCTGCCGCCGCCCTTGCGGTCGATGGTGATCGGCTTCAGCGCCGCGAAGCCCCAGCCGAAAACCGGGATCCACGACAGCTCGCGCTTGGCCACCCAGGTCTGCCGCGGCAGGTACGTGATCAGCGCGTAGGCTTCGAACACGGTGGAATGCTTGGACAGAATGACAGAAGGTCGATCCGGCACGTTTTCCAGCCCCTCGACGGTGTAATCGAGTCCGCAGAAGAAACGGCCGGCCCACAGCATGCCGCGCGCCCACGTCCGGGTAAGGCCGTATCGCACAGGGTACGGAAGCGGCCAGCTCAAAAACACCAGCATGGCAAACACCGTCGCCGATACGAAGAACCAGGCCTGGAAGACCAGGGACCGAAGGAGCAGCATCAGCGGCTCGCTCCCTCGCGTTCCGCGACCAGCGCTTTCGCTGCGCGAGCAGCGCTGGCGGGTCGAAACGTTCGATGACCTGCTCGCCGCAGCGAAAGCGCTGGTCGCGGAACGCAAGCGAGCGAGCCGCTGATGCTGCTCCTGCGGTCCCTGGTCTTCCAGGCCTGGTTCTTCGTATCGGCGACGGTGTTTGCCATGCTGGTGTTTTTGAGCTGGCCGCTTCCGTACCCTGTGCGATACGGCCTTACCCGGACGTGGGCGCGCGGCATGCTGTGGGC
>DATABW010000071.1:0-3113 GCA_036259375.1 Woeseiaceae bacterium | reverse complement strand
CCGCGCCGTCGATGTCGATGGTGAATTTCGTTTTGATGAGCACGCGTTCTGATTCGCTGTCGTCGACCTGTTTGAGCACGGCGCGAGCGCGGACCCGGCTGTTCACTTTAACCGGCTGGAGGAAGCGCACGCGATCGGAGCCGTAGTTGATCGCCATGACGGCGTTTGCCGGTCCGATCCCGCACTCCGTCGCGAAATACGAGATCAGAGACAGGGTCAGATAGCCGTGCGCGATCGTCGATCCGAAAGGCGTGTTCGCCGCCTTTGCCTCATCCACGTGAATGAACTGCCGGTCGAGCGTGATGTCGGCGAAGGCGGTGATGCGCTTTTGGTCGATCGTCAGCCAGCCCGAGGGTTCGAGCTCGCGGTCGATGTAGTCGCGCAGCTTTTCTTTGGGCACCGTCAGCATGGGAGCGGCATTGTACCTGTAGGAGCCCGTTCGACGGGCTCCTACAGCGCGATTTCTTATTCCACGCTCACCCCGTTTCCGTCGAGCTCGACCAGGTTGATGTCGCCCAGCTCCAGCGCGCGCACGCCCGCTTCGATGCGGGACCAGTCCCCGACGACGACCCAGACCAGCCTTTGCGGGTGCAGGTACCGGTCCGCCGCGGTGGCAACCGCCGGCACGTCCAGCGCTCGCACGCGGTCGGGGTAGGCGTCCCAGTAATTCTCGTCGAGGTCGAAGCGCACGATTTCGCCGATCGAGCTGAGTACCGCCGAGGCCGTTTCCCAGCGGCCGGGCAAGGTCAGGATGCTCTGGTTCTTGACCCTCAGCACCTCCTCCTCGGTCGGCGGACGTTCGGTCACGATCGCCTCCAGCTCCTTCTGGATCTCCGCCATCGATTCGGCGGCCTTGTCCGTCTGCACCGGCGCGTAAGCGAAGAACGGTTGCGGACCGCGCGCGTCGACGATCGTGCTGCGGGCGCCGTACGACCAGTGCTTCTCCTCGCGCAGGTTCATGTTGAGGCGCGCCGTGAAGCTGCCGCCGAGCACCTCGTTGGCCGCCGCCAGCGCCATCCTGTCGGGGCTGCCGTACGGCGGCATGACATGCCCCGCAATGATCACAGCCTGTTCCGAGCCGGGCCGATCGACGACGTGTACGGTGCTCGTCTCGGCCAGGTCGTGCGCCCCGACGTTTTTCTGCGGCACGTCGGCGGCTTCCCAGCCCGCGAAGTACTCCTCCAGCAGCGGCTCGATCTCCGCCAGGCTCGTATCGCCCACCACGACCATCGTGGCGTTGTTCGGCCGGAACCAGGTCCGGTGAAACTTCACGAGGTCGTCGCGTGTCATGGACGCCACGGACTCCAGTGTGCCGGAGCCGGTGAACGGGATCGAGTAAGCGTGGTCGCTGCCGTAGATGAGCTGCGGGAACAGGCGCAGTGCCATGCTGAACGGCTGCGCCAGTTCCTGCTGGATGCCGGCAATCTGCAGCGCGCGCAGTCGCTCCAGTTCCCCGGGGGGAAAGGTCGGGTTCAGCACCACGTCGGCATACAGTTCGAGCGACTCCTCGAGATTGGTCTTCAGCGCTGACAGTGAGGCGTAGGAGGTATCGAGGTTCGACCCGAGGTTGATCTCGGCGCCGAGCCGCGTCGCCGCAGCCGAGATCTCCAGCGCGTCCATGCTTTCGGTGCCTTCGTCCATCATGTCGAGCGCGAGGTTGGCGGCGCCGAGTGCATTGCCTTTGTCCGCCGCGTAACCGGCGTCGACGAGCAGCGCAAATTCCACGACAGGCACCGCGCCGTGTTTTGCCACGATGACGTTCAGCCCGTTGTCGAGCTCGGTGCGCTCGTACTCGGTGAAGTCGATATTCGGGAACGACTCCGGCATCGGCGGCCCGTCCGCGCGCGCCACTTCCGTTTCGTTCGCGGCGAGTTGCGGGTAGGGATGCACTTCCAGGATGTAGACGCCGTCCTGCAGCCAGTTGCGCGCTGCGGACATGACGTTTTGCTCCGTCGCCTCGCGAATCGTGCGCAGGCTCTTCTTATAGCCCTCCGGGCTGCCGTAATACACTTCGCTGGACGCGAGGACGTCCGATTTGCCGCCGAAGCCGCCGATGCGCTCCACCCCACGGATAAACCCGGCGAACTGGTCCGTGCGTACGCGATCGAGCTCCTCCTGGGTGAAGCCCTCGGCCAGCAGCCGCCGCATTTCCGCATCCATCATGCTTTCGACCGCGGCAAGGTCCTGGCCGGGGCTGGCGTTTGCCGTGACGATGAACAGGCTGCCGAGCTCGCGGCCCCAGACGAACGCGCCGACGCCGGTGGCGATCTGCTCCTCGTAGACGAGCTTTTCGTAGAGGCGCGAATTCTTGCCGTTCGCCAGGATGTCGCCGAACAGCGAGAGGTAATCGCTGTCCGCGTGCGTCATCTCGGGCACGTTCCATACCTTGTAAATCCGCGCCTGCGGCACCCGGTCCTGCATGACCTGCCGGTGCGAACCTTCCCGCTTCGCGGTCCACGCCGCATGGCGTTCGATGGGCGGGCTGGGCGCAATGCCGCCGAAGTAGTGCCTGACCTTCTCGAGCGCGGTCTGGGTTTCGACGTCGCCGGCGATCACGATAGTGGCGTTGTTCGGGCCGTAGTACCGGTCGAACCACGAATGCACGTCCTCGAGCGAGGCGGCCTCCAGGTCCTCCATCGAGCCGATCACGGTGTGATCGTAGGGATGGCCCTCGGGATAGCTGTTTTCCTGGATGAGGTTGAATACCTGGCTATAGGGCTGGTTCTCGCCCTGGCGTTTTTCGTTCTGCACGACGCCGCGCTGCTCGTCGAGACGGGCCTGGTCGACCGCCGGCTTCATGCAGCACATGCGGTCCGATTCCATCCACAGCACCATGTCGAGCGCGGTGGAGGGCACGTTCTGGAAGTAATTCGTGCGGTCGGAATTGGTGGTGCCGTTCATCTCCGTCGCGCCGACGGCGTCGAACGGCTTGAAATAGTCGTCGTTGAAGTTCTCCGAGCCGTTGAACATCAGGTGCTCGAACAGGTGCGCGAAACCGGTCTTGCCTTCCACCTCGTTTTTCGAGCCGACGTGGTACCAGACGTTGACCGCGACGATCGGTGCCTTGTGGTCTTCATGGATGACGACCGTCAAACCGTTATCGAGCACGAACC
>DATABW010000070.1:0-13469 GCA_036259375.1 Woeseiaceae bacterium | reverse complement strand
ATCGGCCCTTCGCCGATCTCCTGACGCGCACTTTTCTCGGTGACGCACCCCGAGGCTTCGCCCTCGGGCGCGAATGCCGGATGTGCGATTCCTCCGATGCCAAAGCGTCGATTCGCTGCGCCGACCTGGACCTCGCGGATGCAGCCGTGCGCCGGCACGTTCGCGAAGGCATGCGCCTGACGCACCTCGAGGTCGAATTCGAAAGCATCATGAGCTGCACGATCGACGAGAAAGGCGGGATCGGCAAGCTCAAGCTCATCGGTTCCGAGGCCGCCGAGGATCTGCCCGACGAAGATCCCCTGGCGCGGCTCGACGCCGAGTTCGCATTACTCTCCGGCACGCTGCGCCAGCTTGTGAACGCCATAAACCAGGCCCTCGCCGGCTATGCAGAGGAAGCGCCGTTGGTGGACCGAATGGCCGTCGCGTAACAGCCTTTCTTACAAAGCCCCGTTGAACTTCTGCCGCTCGCGCTTCCGCAGCGGTTGTCTAAACTCCGACTACGGTTTGCGAGAGTGCGAGTGCACGGGCACATCCCGGCGTCCGCCTCTTTCCTGCCGGACCCCCACCTTTCTCACCTCAGCAGCGAGGCATGGTCATGAACCTGATGGAACTTCTGGAACAAGAGGGCGGCGGCAGCAGCGTAGCGAAACTTGCGGGACAGCTCGGCATCGATGAGCGCAAGGCTCGCCAGCTGATCGGCAGCGTTTCGCCCGCCGTTGCCGGCGGCCTGCAAAAACGGGCTCAATCGACGGAAGGCCAGTCGGAACTGGCGCGCGAGATCGAAAGCGGCAAGTACCAGCGCTATGTGGACGACCCCCAGCGCCTAGAGGAAGCAAGCGCGCGCGAAGAAGGCAACCACGCTCTGTCACAACTGTTCGGCAGCGAAGACGATAGCCGGCAGGTCGCCGCTCGCGCGTCCGAAGAGACCGGACTGGAGAAGTCGCTGATCGAAAAAGCGCTCCCGCTGGTGGCGGGGCTCGCCATGGGCGCACTCGGCAAAAAATCCAAAGAGCAGGGTGGCCTCGGCGGCGGCCTTGGTTCGCTGGCAGGGATACTCGGCGGCAGCGACGGCAAGTTCGGCGTCGAGGACGTGAAGAATATAGGAGGCAAGTTCTTCTGACGTGCGCTGAGGACCTGCACCGGCATTCGACGAAGGTACACGATCAGCTCGCGTGGCCTTTCTCCTGCGGCACTTGATTGTTACTGCTGGTACTCCCGCTGCTCCAGCAGGTCATAGTGTTGCGATCGTTTGTCATAGCGGACCAACAGTTTGCGCGCCGATTCGGGAACAAAGCTACTCGTATAGTCTTCTCCGGCGAACCGCTTTACTGCCGCCAACGATTCGAACCGCATGACGGTTATAAATTCGATCTCCTCATCTTTTCGAGCAGAGAGAAGTTCAATGCCGAGGTATCCCGGCACTTGTTTCGCCGCTATCATCGGGAAGATTTCGTCCTTTAGTAGCCGCTCGTACTTCTCAGCATCGTTCAGTGTAGTCCAGCCGTGCCAGATCCGGATGATCATTGATCGCCCTCGTTGCCGTTCTCCGTACCTGGAATACGCCTGCTCCTATGTTGGATGCCGTTTGAGGAGGGTCGGCAGACGGCGCCGCCGCCCACGTCGACCTTGCCTGCAGCCATATCGGAGAGCGATTCGCCGATGGCTAGTCGAAGATCTTCTTCGCCGAGCCTGACCGCAGCATCGAAGCCCCGCTTACCGATAATCTGGTGGGCGACAACTGTACCGAGGGTATAGCCGGCCTTGTTCGGAATGCCGTCCGTCCTCTCAGCATGAACATACAACCATGTCTCCGTGGTTTTTGCATCGCGCGCATCGAGCACATCGCCAAGTCTCGCGGACAGCTCGGCCATGCGTGGCTGGGCCTCCTGCCAAATACCCTCAATCGCCATCACGTGCGCGATATCCGAATCGGGATAGACATGCCGCGCTGCACAGTTGGCAAGCCCTTCAGACCAGATATTGATCCATAACGGAGCGTCGGATTCGGGAGGAAGAAAGCGCGGCGCCCACTCCGCCATGTAGGGGTTGACGTGCCAGTGATACGCGTGGAAAAGCTCGTGCGCTATGGTCGGTCGCAGATCACGAGAAGTATTTGGGAAAAGCCTGCTTTCCAGCACCGCATTGGTATCGATTCCATAAAGAATCGTTACCTTCCCATCGATCAACCTGACTTGAGCATTGGACTGCCCGAGATTAAGAGTCAGGTGCTGCGGCACGCTGTAAACCATCTTCCCGAAAATCCGTTCCGCATCACTGGTCGCTGTCACCAGCTGCGTTCTGATGAACTGGTGATAGTCCCGTATCGCTTCGTCGTGCTCCACGATGAGATTGGACAGCTTATCGAAATGCTCATCCGGAAGCGCGTCAGGATTCACAAACGTTTCATGCACAGCCGGATCACTGCTGGCTATATATCGACGATAGGCATCACGGCGGTCGGTCGTATCTTCAGAGCTTTCGAGGGCGGCCGCGAATTCCCCAAACTTTCCCATATGGTCGCGTACATCCGGTGCATATTCCTGTGCGGCAAGCGGCGCGATGGAAGGCATGAGCAGGCAGCAAAGCAAAAGTTGAACGGCGCCGGCCGCACGGCTTGGCATGATATTCCCTCCTGCTCGACGGCTTGGATTTTCCGAGAGACATCCGGCCGAAGGTCTGAATCGCTCAGACATCCCTGTTCATCCGCTTCTCCAGCCATGCGTTGACATCAGGCCCCCCTGGATTGGCCAGGATGCATTCCACCCAGGCATCACGCTCATACGCGAGCACTGCAAGTTCCCAGGTGCAAGACACGATACGGGTTGCGGCGAGGTTCTCGAAATCCATTCCCCGGTCGCCGGAGAAAAATACCTCAAGCTTCAACATGTTTTCGCCAACCCACCACCCGAGAACCACGAAACTGCCTTCCCTGCCGTCGTGGACGATCAGCACGCCCAGGCCATAACGGTCCTCTGGAAGCCGCGCCCTGCTACGCATCACCGCAGGACGAGGTAACGCCTGCTGCGCAAGCCCTTCTGCAGCAAGTAACAGCCCTTCGCTCACGTGATCATGCGCGGCTGAAATACTGTAGGTCTTCAACCTCCAGCCGTTCAATTCCGCAATATCAACAAAGCGGACCGGCCGCTTCCGGTAAGTTTCCTGCAACGCAATCACAATGGGTTATCCGTTTTGGTGGAGTACCTCTGCTGCGGGCGCCAGTCGTATTCCATATACTGCGCGGTACGTTTTGCTGTCATTTCGCCCAACAGCCGCGCAACGATGTGAAATGCGCCATCGATTCCGGCCGTAATACCGCCTGTCGTGACCACCTTCCCGGTGTCTATGAATCTGCGGTCGATAGCCACTTTCGCAGCAGGCGCGAGGGATTGCAGGTGCGTTGCAACCTGGTGATGTGTAGTTACCTCCAGGTTGTCCAACAAACCCAGCTGCGCCAACACCCGCGCGCCGCTACAGACCGATAACACGATTTCTGCAGCGGCTGCAGACGTGCCAACCCAGTCCAGCAGGGGCTTGTCCTTCATTGCAGCCTTCGAACCTGCACCGCCCGGCACGACCAGGATTGAAGGCGATTCGGCGTCTTCGAATACCCTGTTCGGCAAAACGCGCATGTTATTGACGGTCGCATAGGGCGTATCGCTTGCTGCGATCAGCGATACGTCGAAATGTCGATAGTCGTTCAATTCATCCGTCACTGAGAAAACTTCAAATGGACCCGCAAAATCCAGTACTTCAACGCCTTCATAGATCACTATTGCAACGCTGCGCTTCTTCATTGTCATTTCCCCGATTGAACATTTACCGCTTTGGTGCAGCTCCACACGGTGCGTCCCCTGATGCTCGTCCTGCCTGCAGTTCGAACCCTTCGTCCAGCCATCCGGCGATGCCACCGGCCATCAGCTTTACTGGGCGTCCGAGACGCGCAAGCCGGACAGCTCCTCTCGCCGCGCCATTGCAGTGCGGACCCGCACAATAAACGACAAACAACGTGTCTCCCGGGTATTCGGCAAGCTTCGATCGCACAAGCTTTCCGTGCGGAATGTTCAGCGCACCGGGAATATGCCCTTTCTCGAAAAGCGCCGGGTGGCGAACGTCGACCAAAACAAAGCCGGGTGTACCACTACTCAGCGCCTCATGCGTGTCCCAGCAATCGGTTTCGAACCTGAACAACGACTCGAAGTGCTCTTGGGCAGGCGCGGATGGCGCCGCCGGTACAGCCGTGACGGCGTTCTTCATGGGCTTGCTCTCCATCGTATCTGGCACGGTGATGATTCGACTGTTCGAATCGCCGGGCAACTGGCGGCAGTGACATTGTTCGCAAAGATTCCGCCAAACGCATTGCGCCGACACAAGGCGTGCTGCTGCAACATACCGACATGAGGTACGCCGAAAGATGCGCCGTCCTGGATCCCGCGACCAGGGCTTGAAACTTCGATTGTCGGCGGCGTGTGCCACGGTCTACAATTGGCGGCAATGACAAGCTCCGTAAAAAAACCGTCAATCCGGAATCGTCCTGCAAACCCTGCGGCACCGCTCGTGCTGGCCCTGGTTTACGATCGTCTTTGCAACTTCGAATTCGCGTGCGCGGCCGAAGTTTTCGGTCTGACACGACCGGAGTTCGAGGGGAACTGGTATCGATTCGAGACGTGCTCCCTGGTCAGGCGCCCAGTCACGGGGCAATTCGGCATGCGTATCAAGGCGGACGCTGGCCTGGAGCGCATGCGTGACGCCGATATCGTCGTCATTGCTGGCTGGAGCGGGCTTGACGTACCCGTGCCACCGGCACTCGTTTCAGCCTTGCATAAAGCGCACGACAAGGGCGCAACTTTGTTATCGATTTGTTCCGGCGCATTCGTACTCGCCGCGACGGGTCTGCTCGATGGACAGCGAGCGACTACCCATTGGCGATACGCATCGACGCTGCAACAGCGTTATCCCCGGATCAACGTCGATCCGGCCGTGCTGTACATCGATAACGGCACGGTCATGACATCGGCCGGCAGTGCCGCAGGTCTGGATCTCTGCCTTCACGTAGTGAGGCGTGATTTCGGTCCGGAAATCGCGAACCAGATCGCAAGGCGGCTGGTAATTCCCCCGCATCGCGATGGTGGGCAGGCCCAGTTCGTGGAGCGGTCCGTGCAAAAACGAGAACGCAGTCCAATCTCCGGCGTGATCGAGCGGATGCAACGCGAGCCTGCGAGCGGAGCCTCGATCGCGGAGCTGGCAGCATCAGCAGCGATGAGTGAGCGCACGTTTTTACGCCGCTTCAAGGAAGCGACCGGAACGACGCCAGGGGAATACCTGTCGATACTGCGGCTCGAGCATGGACGCGAACTGTTGGCAATTTCCGACAAGCCCATCGACATTATCGCCCTTGAGTGTGGCTTTGGAGGCGCTGCAACCTTACGGCATCATTTCCGATTACGGATAGGAATCACGCCGACAAGCTACCGTAATCGTTTCAAGCAGCGGTCCACCACCATGATTACCGCATAACGAATACCAGTCATATTTGCCGGATAACCTCTCGAGGCGGAGTTTCAATGCCTCTACTTGCCGTCTCAACAACGCTCCGCTAAGTTACGTTGCTTACGTTGTTGCCCGTTTTTCCCTCAGCGAGCAAATCACGACATGAGCACCGATCAGAGCCCGCGCCCGCCGCTGCCGCCGTTCAACGCCGACACGGCCGCCGCGAAGGTACGCGCGGCCGAGGATGCCTGGAACACGCGGGACCCGGAACGGGTCGCGGGTGCCTACAGCCCGGACAGCGTGTGGCGCAATCGCACGGAATTTCTGGAGGGTCGCGGCGAAATCGTGCGGTTCCTCGTCCGCAAGTGGAACAAGGAACTCGATTACCGGCTGGTAAAGGAGGTCTGGGCGTTTCACGGCAACCGCATCGCCGTGAGATTCGCCTATGAATGGCACGACGATGCCGGCAACTGGTTCCGCTCCTACGGCAACGAAAACTGGGAGTTCGACGACCAGGGCTACATGCAGCGACGCATCGCGAGTATCAACGACCTGCCGATAAGGGAAGGCGACCGCAAATACCACTGGCCCCTGGGCCCACGCCCGGAGGACCATCCCGGATTATCCGACCTGGGTCTGTAACGATCAGGCGTTCCCGCCTGACCGGTCCGGATTCACGCCCCCACGCTCCTTGCCTGCCGTCCAGCGGACAACGTTGAGCGGCGTACCGGGGCTGACCGGGCAGCTCAGGACGGCATCATCGACGGCTTCGTCGGCGATGCGTTGCAGGCCGGCTTCGGAGCGGTCTTGCCCGAAAGGAGCGGCGATGAACAGGGCCAGCAGGATGGCGCGCAGGGCAATGAGCATGGCAATTACCTCTTGAAGTCACCCCTTTTGATGCACGGCATCGCAATCCGGTTGCAATGTTGTTTTCCGGCGCTGGTATTCTCCGAGAGACGAAGCACAGCGGGATTTTGCAGGAGCCCGTACCAGGGCGACAATGGATGGAAATTGCCTGGCAGCCAGGAGACGCACATGAACCTACTATGGACCTCGGCAGCGGCGCTGCTGCTCGCCTCCCCCGCCATTGCGCAGGATTCCCCGCAACGGATAGAGCGCGGCAACCTGGTGATCGAAGGCATTCCGGACATTCCAGAGGCGGTTAGCGAACGCCTGCAACAGTACGAGAACACCCGCTCCGCTTATTTCACCGGTTTCACGGAGGACGGCGGGATCCTGATCACCACCCGTTTCGCCGAAACCAGCCAGGTCCACAAGGTCGACGAGCCTATGGGCATGCGCCGCCAGCTCACCTTCTACGACGAACCGGTCGAAGGCGCGGCGGTCCGCAAAGACGAACGCACCGCATTCCTGTTCGGCAAGGACACGGGCGGCGACGAGTTCTACCAGGGCTGGCTGTTCGACCTCGAAACCGGCGAAACCACACAGTTCACGGAGGCCGGAACGCGCAACGGCGCCTTCGCCTGGCGCGACGACGGCGAGCGCGTGGCGTGGTACCGCTCCACCACCGACAGTGCGGACTGGGACATTCTCGCTGCCGATCCTGCCGACCCGGCGAGCCTCGAAGTCATGTTGGAGGGCGAAGGTGCGATGATTCCACTCGACTGGGCCGACAGCGGCGCCGCGTTGCTGGTCATGCGCTATGTGTCCATCAACCGCTCGCACCTCTACACGCTGGACCTGGACAGCGGCGAACTGGACGAGATCCGGCCCGAGGCCGAGGTGGCCTGGAGCGGCGGGGAGTTCCTGCCCGACGGCCGCGTCCTGACCGTCAGCGACGAGGAGAGCCAATTCCAACGCATCGTGATCGCGGATCCGCGCACGGACGAGATCGAGGTGCTGACGCCGAACGTGGAATGGGATGTCGAAAACCTCGTCCTCTCGCCCGACGGGCTCACGATCGCCTATACGCTGAACGAGGGCGGCACCGAGACCTTGCATTTCCTCGAGCTCGAGACCGGCGAGAGCCGCAGTGGACCGGAGCTGCCGCCGGGCCTGATCTCCGCCGTCGACTTCGACGAGACCGGCGCGCGCCTCGCCTTCACCTTGTCTTCGGCGACCTCATCCGGCGACGTCTGGGTCTACGACATGGAAGCCGGTGAGCTCACGCAGTGGACGCAAAGCGAGCTCGGCGGCCTCAACCCGGAGAATTTCGTCGAGCCACGACTCGTCGAGTACGAGAGCTTCGATGGCATGAACATCCCCGCCTGGGTGTACACGCCGGAGGGCGAGGGGCCGCACCCGGTAATCGTCTATATCCACGGCGGACCGGAAGGCCAGTATCGCCCCGGCTTCTCCTCCACCTTCCAATACTGGATCAACGAGCTCGGCGCCGCGGTCATCGCGCCTAACGTGCGCGGCTCGGCGGGTTACGGCAAGGACTACCTCAAACTCGACAACGGCATGAAGCGCAAGGACTCGGTGAAGGATATCGGTGCCCTGCTGGACTGGATCGCCGGCCGGCCGAATCTCGACGATAGCCGCATCGTCGTCTACGGCGGCTCATACGGCGGCTACATGGTACTGGCGAGCGCGGTGGATTATTCCGAACGACTGGCCGGCGCCGTGGACATCGTCGGCATCTCGAGCTTCGTCACGTTTCTAGAAAATACAGAGGATTACCGCCGGAACCTGCGGCGCGCCGAATACGGCGACGAGCGCGATCCGGAGATGCGAAAATTCCTCGAGGGCATATCGCCGCTGAACAACGCGGACGGGATCACGGTGCCGCTCTTCATCATCCAGGGAGCCAACGACCCGCGCGTTCCCGCCAGCGAATCCGAGCAGATGCTGGAAGCAGTCCGCGAGAACGGCACCGAAGCCTGGTATCTCCTGGCGAAGGATGAGGGACACGGGTTCGACAAGAAGGCCAACCAGGATTACATGCGAGAGGCGGTCACGGTGTTCCTGAACGAGGTGCTGGCAACGGAATCCGACTGAACCGCGAGCGGCCGGGCACGGCACGCGTAGCCGCTTTCTGAAGCTGCTCGAGGGCTGAAAGCCCTCGGCGATGCCGCCCTCGAGGAGCATTCCGAGTGGATCCTCATGCACCGCGAACGCCCACGAACCAGGGTGAAATCTGGCGCATGAGCAGCTGACAGCAGAGCGCGGTCACAGCACTTCTCTGGCTCTGGCCAGGGTCTCGTCGAAATGGCGCTCGAGCTTCTCGTTGACGCCGCGGCAGCCGTCAACGACCCGGCTCGCCCAGTCCAGGTATTCAGTACGTCTTTTCACGCTCCAGTCGGGCGGCGGCGAGTTCGCAACGTCCTTCACGTTACACGTTTTGTCGGCGATCTTTATGAGCTTCGCGCGATGCGAAACCTGCGAGCTGTGTTCCACTTGCAGCCGTTTCCTTTCGGCCTTTGGCAGTGATTTGTCGTCCGTCATTTCCGCGACGAGGCTGCAAACGTCGGCGCCGAATGCGTTCTCGATGTCCTCGAAAGTCGTCTCGGTGTCTTCGACGGTGTCGTGCAGGATGGCCGCGATCAACGTAGGGAGGTCGTCGACCTCCCCTACCCGGCTGATCAACTCGGCCACCTCGATCGGGTGATTGATATACGGAGAGGCCTCTATCCCCTTGCGCCGCTGGTCCCGGTGTTTTTCGGCGGCAAACCTCGCAGCGCGCAGTAGGTCCCTCGTGAAGTATTCAGCCTGCAATGGTCGCTCTGGCCTGATCTGCCGCGTCGCTACAGGCGATTGCGCAAACGGCATAGCGCGTCGAAACCACCCCGGGACGAATCTTTGGAGGCAGCGTTCTGCCGTTTACAGGCTTGCCTTCTGTTGCTGCAGCCGCTGCACGGCTTCGAGGGACTTTTGCACGTTTTCCATCGGGGACATGCCGCCGATCGTCTCCGCGATTTTGCCATCCGGCGTCACGATGAAGGTCGTGCGCTCCGCAAACCCGTGGCCGATTTCCTGACCACGTGTGTCCTTGGCGCCATCGACTGCTTCCTGGACCTTCAATTCATACGACTTCGCGATCCTGCCGCTCTCGTCCGAGGCAACCGGCAGCTTGCCGGCGCAATACTCGGGATCGGCAGAGAAGTCATTGAGCCGCTCGATGCTGTCGAGCGACACGCCGATCACGCTGGCGCCGGCTGCCTCGAACTCGTCCATGTTCACGGCGAACTCGTGCGCCTGGATATTGCAGCCCCTTGTGAAAGCCGACGGATAGAAGTAGACGACCACCGGCCCCTTCTGCAGCGCGTCGGCCAACGAGTAGTCGAACTCCTCGCCGTCAAGCGAGGCCCTCGCCACGAAGTCGGGTGCGGTATCACCGGGCTCGAGCGCTGCGACGGCCGGCAGCGCGATGGCGGTGGAGCACAATAAGGCGAACAGATACTTTTTCATGGCTTTGCCCGTGGTTTGCTCGTCGACCGGTACGATCGACGCGAGTGCCAATCGTGACGCTTGCGGCGAGGTTGCGCAAGTCTGCGCCGGAATGACGTGCGCCGGCACGCTCACGGCTGCGGGTCGGCCGGAGCGCCGGCCTTGCATTTCAAGCAATTGAGCGGCCGTCCGAGCATCCCGTCGCGACCGGCCTGTGTCACGACCCAGGGCCGGTTCACCCACGGGGGATTGTGCCGCACATGCTGGTTGTGACCGCACGCGAGGCGCGCCACCCAATGCCGCTCCTCGTCCTTGTAGAATCCGACGATCCGCTGCTGCATGTCAAAAACCCGATGAGCCTGTTGGGGCCTCACGGTCCGCATAATATAGGAGTATGGACGCCACAATCTTTTGGTACCTCGCTGCCGGCCTCCTGATACTGGTCGGGCTGGCGGGAACCCTCCTGCCGGCCCTCCCCGGCGTACCGCTGGTGTTCGGCGGCATGTGGCTGACGGCTTGGGTCGGGGACTACGCGGAGATCGGTCGCTGGACGGTTATTTCGCTCGGCGTGCTCGCCGGCCTCGCACTGCTGCTCGACTTCCTGGCCGGTTTGCTCGGTGCGCGACGGGTGGCGGCGAGCTCGGCGGCGCTGTGGGGCGCCGCCATAGGCACCGTTGTGGGTTTGTTCTTCGGGCTGCCGGGACTTCTGCTGGGACCGTTTATCGGTGCGGTTGCAGGTGAATTGCGGGCGGGGGGCGGCGTCAACCGCTCGGCTCATGTGGGGATCGCCACCTGGATCGGCCTGCTGTTCGGAACACTCGCCAAGATAGCGTTGTCGTTTACGATGCTCGGCATTTTTATCGGGGCGCTGTTGATCGGTTAACTCCGCGGTCGGCGATGCGAGAGTCGACCAACAGTTCCTTGACAGCTCTTCGAACCACGGTATAAATCGCAGTTACCGCTTGGGGGATAACATTTACAATGCCTAATCTGTCATTCCGGTCGATCGTGTTCGCGGTCGGCATCTCGATCGCTCTGGCCGTTGCATCGCTCCAGGGCATCTCGGTTCTACAACTCGCAAAGACGGCACTGATCGCGTGCATTGTCCTTTTGGGCTTCATGCTCGGCGAAGCCGCGATGGGGCGTGTTCAGAAAAGAGCCGTCGTAAAGCGACGGAAAAACGACCCGCACCGATAGCCGCGAACCTTGAAGGGGAGGCCGGACCGACATTATCGGTCTGCCGGTGAGACTGTCTTCGCCTACTCGGAAAGCGACATTCTGGACGGTATCTCGATGCCCCGTTCGGTGAACTGGACGTCGAACGACACGCGGCTGAAGAGCTTTTCAAACGCCTTCATCATGCCGCTCGTCGCCTGCACCATTTCCGCGGCCTGCGCCTCGTCGGGATCGTCGGACGTCGTTAAATTGCCGGCCATGGCATCCCCGAGAAAACCGTAGTAGCGGGCCGCATCCATGTCCATGCTCATGAACGGAGCGGGTTGAGGCGCGCTCGCCTTCAACATTTCCGTCAGGCCTGCTTCGCTCCCGCTGCCGACCGACAACGCAAGCGCGTCCTCTGACATGGCGAGGTAAGCGGCATCGACATTCGATGACAGCGCCGGGATCTCGAGCTTCACCGGCTTCGAATCCGGCTGCAGGTTCAGGCCTGCAATCTCGGGGCTGAACATCGCGCCCATCGCCAGCAGGCCCGGAGCGTTGTCCGTCGCGAGCAGGAAGCGCATGTCGATCTTCGTGGGCGGTTGTTTCTTCTGGATGTCCAGCCCCTGGATCTCGTCAATCACGGCCAGGAAGCCGCGGATGCCGTACACGACAGGCGGCACTGGCTGGTTCAACGCTGCCCTGCCCTGGGCGACGCCGGCCTGCAGGTCGGCAAACAGCTCGCACTCGTACGGGTCGGCCGCCATTGCCTCCAGTCGCGCAGAATAGAACTCACGCGCCGCCGGCATATCGATGCTCATGCCGAAGGAAAACAGTCCACCCTGCTTTGCTCCGAGGCCAGGCACCGGCGCGGTGATCGTCTGCAGGCCGGCGGCCAGGTCGCTCCGCAGTTCGAATACGGACTTGGTGTTGATGTTCTCTACGGACAATTCCGTATACCCCGTGACCACCCGTGGCACGATGCCGGCCATTGAGCGGATTTCCGCCTTGCAGACGTCCGTCAATGCTTTGGTGTCATGCTCCATAGTGGTCAGCAGCCACTGGTTGATCCCGGATTGCTCGTCCAGGAAAGTTGCCGCGATACGCTCCACGTCCAGGATGCCAAGGCCGTACTCCTCGTACCCGTAGGTCTCCGCGAGCTCGGCCAGCGCGCCGGAATCTGCGATGCTGTTCGCCGGCAGCGTGAGCCCCAGCACGGATCTGAGCAGGTCCTCCGGCAAGCCGGTCGGCACCAGGCTCACGACCAGTTGATCATCGATCATCGCGAGAATCAGCGTTCCCATTTCGTCACCGGCGTAACGATAGGAGTGTCCGTCGATCGTCGCGACCTCCATCGGCTTTCCAGCGCGCTCCTCCAGCTTCGCGAAGGCGTCGTTGAACAGAGCTCCGTCGCTCAGGGTCACGCGAAGCACCGGCAATAGTCCGACGCCATAGATCGCCGCGGTGGAGTCGCGATCAATGCCGGCCGCCGGAATGCCCTCCGGTGTGATCATGGCCGCCAGTTCGTCGATGTGCGCGGAAATGCGCCGGCGCTCCTCTGCCGTGAGCTCCGCATTCTCCGGATCCTCGGGCGGCTGATTGATCGCCGCCTGCACCAGTTTCCGGTAGGCATCCAGGATCTCCGCGGTCCCGGCGCCGAGCTTTTCCCGAACCTCATCCGGGACACGCTTCGGCATCGCGAACACGTACGGGGTGTCGGCCGGCACGTAGCGGAGGATGCCTTCCTCGGATTTCAGCGCACTGCTCGATTTGTCGGAGCAGGCGACGAGGGCCAGCGGCAGGGCCGCGACGAGACAGAGAAAAGAATTTCGGATGGCGATCGGCATTGGGTGGTATCCCCCGGGGTAGGTGCCCGGAACTGTAATTATGGAAGGCGTAGCGGTCGTGGACCGGTGTCACAGTTGGTTCAGCGCCGAATTATAGCCTGTCGGCGGCTTCTGGCCCCCGGGACCGTGCCGCCGGGTAAAATCGCGGCATGATTCGGGATGTGGAGAGTCGAGACCTGGAGGCGGTGCTTGCGCTGAACGAGGCGTCGGTGCCGCACGTCAATGCCGTACCGATGGCGCAGATGGAGAAATTTCGGCGGGAGGCGGCCTATTTTCGGGTGGCGCTCGTCGATGGAGCCGTTGCCGCGTACCTGGTCGGTCTGACCCCGGATGCGGATTACGGCAGCCTCAATTTCCAATGGTTCAAGGCGCGCTACGAGGATTTTGCGTACGTCGACCGGGTCGCGGTGGCGGAACACGCGAAACGGCTGGGGCTCGGGAGTGCCTTGTACGAAGATTTCGAGCGGTATTTTTCCGGGAGGATGCCGCGGCTTACCTGTGAGGTGAATCTACGGCCGCCGAACGAGGTGTCGATGGCATTCCACCGACGGCACGGATTCGAGCAGGTGGGGCAGCAGGAGGTGGACGGAAAAACTGTGGCAATGATGGTTAAGCAGCTGTAGGAGC
>DATABW010000069.1:0-3772 GCA_036259375.1 Woeseiaceae bacterium | reverse complement strand
ATCGGTCTGATGGCATTGCATTCGCTGGCGTCACCCGCAGCACCTCCTTGATAGTCCTGGTGTTCGTGTCGGTTGGCAGTCTCTCATATTCTCCTGGTACTGTATTCGCGAGTGGCACTGCACCTGGGCCGCACTTGCTCCGTTGTCGCAAAGGCGACAGGTGCCCATCGGGAGTTGAGCAGCTTGCACTGCATCATCGGGTTCTTGCTTTTCGCTGCCGCGAACGTTCAAGCCGCGGACACGGGCCAGACTCCGGAGTCAGGCTCGACTCGGTGGCGAGCCGATCACCACATGCATCTCGGCTCCGCTGACGTCTGCGAGCGCATCGGCGGGTGCCTGGCTTCCCACGAGCCGCCGGCAGTGTTCGGCGTGGATGCGGTGCGGGCACTCGACCATGAAAAGATAACCCATGGCGTCGTATTTTCTTCCGGATACCTCTACGGGCTCGCCTCCCTGGAGCTCAGCCCGCGGGCAGTCGCCCGCTGGACCCGACGCGAAAACGAATTCACAGCCGCCGAAGTCGCGAATTACCCGGATCGACTGGTCGGGTTCCTCTCGGTCGATCCCCTGAATCCGTCCGCGCTCGACGAGCTCCGTCACTGGCAGGGCCGGCGCGAGCTTGTCGGATTGAAGCTGCATCTCACGGCATCCTCCGTCAATATCCGGAACGAGGTCGAGCGAAGCCGTGTAACGAGTGTGATTCGGGAAGCGGCAATACAGCGGCTGCCGATCGCCATTCACATCGGCGGCGGAGCCTTCGACGCATCCGATGCGGCGATTTTTATCCGCACGATCCTTCCGAGTGCGGGCCAATCATGGGTGCAGATCGCGCACGCCGGCGGCGGATTTCCGCTCGAGCGCGACAACCACGTTCAAGTGCTTCGGGTCTTCGCCGACCACATCGCAGAGGACGACCCGCGAACCGAGCGCGTGTTGTTCGACCTCTCCTATGTGCCCGCTCCGGAAGAGGGCCCGGAAGTGGCGTCGGCCATGGTGGTGGAGATGCGGCGAATCGGCATCAAACGGTTCCTCTTTGGTTCCGACTACAATGTACTTACGCCCCGGCGAAGCGGCCGCGGCTATCCGGCGGCTGGGTCTCACAAAGGAAGAGGAGTCCGCGTTACGAGCGAATTGTGCGCCATGGGCCTGCCCGGCCACGTAAAGAACCTGCCTGGAGAACGACGATGGGCACCGGACACTGCCACTGCGGAGCCGTCCGCTACGAATTCGACGGCAAGCCGACCGACGCGAGCTACTGCCATTGCTCGCTATGCCGCCGCCTGAGCGGATCGGCGTTTGCGCCCTGGCTCGAAGTGCCGAGCGCGAACCTGCGCTGGGCGGGCGGCGAGAATCTGCAGATCTACGACCTGACCGATCTCCTGGATATCTCGTTCTGCCGCACCTGCGGTGCGCCGCTGGCCGCGACGCATTCGAGCTGGCCAGACGCCACGTACCTGCTCATGGGCGCGCTGGAAGACGACAGCGGCGTTACGCCGCAATACCATATCTTCACCGGCTCGAAGGCGCCCTGGTACGGGATACACGACTCGTTGCCGCAGTACGAGCGCCGGCGCGAGAAAGCGTAGCCGGCAGCGCTTCGTCTGCACGGATCTAAAGTCCGGTCAATGTCCCGGGGACCCGTTGGCCCCCGGGCGTTTAGCGGTGGGGCTGGCGCTCAGTGCGCTCCGACGGAGAGGGCAGCATCGATTTCCTGCTCGCTCGACAGCCAGTCGGAAACCGGGTCGCCTCCCTGGAAGCCTCGCTTCTCGGCACGAAAATACGCGGCTGCCTTGATCATTTCGTGTCGCAGCTCGGGAGTAAGCTCGACGGGTTTCGCCTGCGACTTCGCTCGCGGCTTCGTGGGCCGCTTCGTTGCTCCTGGCTTCTTCGTACCTGCTTTGGAAGGGGTGTTCGTACGGGGCATTCTTTTACTCCTTTCAATGAGCCTTCAGTTGCTTGGCAAAGGGAATCCTGTTCCGCGCGGCTCCGTCGCAGCTTCGGACTTGCGCGAACCGTCTTCTATTCTGCAAGGGAGCCGTAGGCCGATCGTCCCTCAAAATTCTAAACGACGCCAGTTGAAAAAAAGTGGCATTACCTGTGCGAGAATCTGCTATGAACGCGATCAATGCCATTCACCCCTACAAGCACCAAGGACTGTGGGTCTTCGATGATGAAAAGGTGGGTCTCGTTCGGGAACCCTTCGTGTCGGGAGCTGACGACATCATCGAGCAAATGGTCAAAGGCATTGCTGACGCCGAGTCGGGGTTCACCTTGATATTTTCAGCCGGTCCGTTCCCCGGCTACCAGGCCGTGTTCGAATGGCGGCGAGAAGAGATGGATGGGAACTGGTACTTCAGTCCGGACCTCAAGGCAGAAGGCTGGTTGTGTCCGGCACTGCTGAAATATTTCGAAACGGCACCCGGGAAGCTGTACGCGCAGTTCAGGCCGAGAGCCGGCTGAGCCTGCACCCGAGGTCTGAAATGTGACCTCCGCCCCGGCGCCGATCAGCCCGCAACGGTAGCTTTGAGCGACTTGCAGGGAGTGAGGGCATGGGTACAGTGACACGTTTATTGCTCGCAGCCGTATTCTTCTGTGTCGGCGCCGGTGCGTCGCTGGCGGCCGACTTCTCGGTCGAGGTTCAATTCGATGGCGGCGAAGCGGAGACCATCAGGGCCTGGTTCGACGACCACGGCTTCGAAGGGAACCGCGGGAAAGGCCGCAAGGCGCTGCCTCCGGGGATCGCAAAGAATCTGCGGCGTGGCAAGCCGTTGCCTCCCGGTATCGCAAAACAGGCACTACCCGCCGATCTGGTCAGTCGATTGCCGCCCGTGCGCGAAGGCTACGAGCGGGTGATCGTGGACGGCAAGGTATTGCTGGTCGAAGTGGCGACCCAGATCATTCACGACGTGCTCGTCGATGTGATCCTGGATTAGCGCAATCGGCACGCGGCTTCCGCCGCGAGACAAAATCGAGCACGACCGTCATGGCTACTTGCGTGCGCGAGAGCGGCGCCGGATACTGCCTGTGCGAGATTGCTACGACTGAGTGCACCACCATGGTTACCGGACACTGCCACTGCGGAGCCGTCCGCTACGAATTCGAAGGCGAGCCGAACAGCGCGGGCTACTGCCATTGCTCGCAGTGCCGCCGCCTGACCGGATCGGCCTTTGCGCCATGGTGCGAAGTGCCGAGCGCGAACCTGCGCTGGTCGCACGACGATAACCTGCAGAAGTACAACATCACCGAGCGCTACGTTGCCTGGTTCTGCGGCGCGTGCGGCGCGCCGCTGGCAACGACGCATTCGAAGGAACCCGGCGCCACGTCTCTCCTGATGGGCACACTGGAGGACGACAGCGGCATTGCGCCGCAATATCACATCTACACCGGCTCGAAGGCGCCCTGGTACGAGATCCGCGATTCGTTGCCGCAGTACGAGCGCGGGCGCAAGGACGCCTAGCGCGCCGCGGGGCAGTTTCCATTTCGCGCCGGCATTCCAGCGCGCTAACATCGCGGCCCGGCTTCTTTCCGGAATGACGATATGGAATACGGATCCCAGAGCATGGTCGGCAAGCTGCGGCGGGTGGTCGTCCGGGCACCGGACCAATTTTTCGCGGACGCGGATCCGGATAAGTGGCACTACGCCAGCCAACCGGACTTCGACGGCGCGCTCGCCGAGCACCGCGCGTTCGTCGACATCCTCGAGAAAGCGGGTGCGGAGCTGATCTGGCACGACGAGCCCCTGCCCGGCCTGGCCGATGCGATCTTCACCCAC
>DATABW010000068.1:0-3205 GCA_036259375.1 Woeseiaceae bacterium | reverse complement strand
GCCGACGCGCAGGCGATGGCCGAACGCTGGCCCGAGGACGCGCGCGTGCGCAATCTCGCCGGCGGCATCGCGCTTTCCCTGGAGCGCCCGGAGGTCGCGCGGGCGAGCTTTGCCGAGGCGCAGGCGCTGGAGCCCGACGACATCGCGACCTACCTGAACATCGCGAACATCGACCTGCAGCAGGGCGATCTCGCCGGCGCGCGCGTGCAATTGGAGACGGCGCTGGAGCGGCAGCCCACCGCCATCCAGCCGATGATGGCGCTCGCCAAGCTCGAAGCCCGCGCCGAGGACATCGACGCTGCCCTGCAATGGCTGGAGAAGACGCGTGCCGCCGCACCGGATGCCGTCGAGCCGCGAGTCCTGCTGGCGCGCGTGTACCTGGACGAAAGGGAGTTCGCGTCCGCCGAACGCGCGGCTGCCGAAATCGTCGCGCTCGAACCCGCCAGCGCCGAAGCGCACAACCTGCGTGGCCTGGCGCAACAGGGTCTCGGCGACACGGCCGCGGCGCTCGCGAGCTTCAGCGAGGCCGAACGGCTGGCGCCAGAGCAGTCGATGTACCGGATGAACAAGGCGCGCGCGGAGCTCGCAGCGGGCGATGCGGAGCAGGCGGAGCAGACGCTGGTAGGCGACGGCGGCCTGGATCTCGACGACATCCGCGCAGCGGTCATGGTCGCGGCCCTCAGGGCCCGCGAGGGCGATGCGGCGGCGGCGATGAAGATCGCGAAGGACCTGCAGGCACGCCATCCGGAAGACGCCGTTCCCTTTGCGCTGGAAGCGGAGTTGCTCGCTGCTGCGAAGCAGTACGAGTCGGCGGCCGCGATCTACGACAAGGCGCTGTCGCTGCGCCCGGAGGATCCGCGCCTGGTGATGCGCGCTTACCGGGTGCGGAACACCGGCCGCATGGCCGACCGGACCAAGCCGCTGGCCGATTACCTGCAGCGCCGGCCGCTGGACGCGGATATTCGCGTGGTCGTGGCGCAGGACTATCAGCAACGCGGCGACAGCGAACGGGCGATCTCGGAATACGAGCAGGTCCTCGCCACCGATCCCGACAACTTTGTCGCGCTGAACAACCTGGCCTGGGAGTATTTCCAGACGGGCGACCCGCGGGCCGAGGAAACGGCGCGGCGCGCACTGGCGCAATCGCCGGAGAACGGCTCTGTCGCCGACACGCTCGGCTGGATCCAGGTGAAGGCGGGCAAGCTGGAGGAGGCGATCCCGAACCTGCGGAAGGCGGTCGAGTTCAGCGGCGGCAACCCGGAGGTGCGGTACCACCTCGCTGCGGGGTTGGCGGCGGCAGGGAAGTCCGCCGAGGCGCGGCAGATTCTGCAGGAAACGCTGGCCGCAGGCGCCCAGTTCACGAGCCGGGCGGAAGCCGAACAACTGCTCGAATCCCTGTAACCGGATCGCCCGCAAGGCGGGCGGTCGGGATTGCTACAGCGTCACTCGGCGAACAGGGCCCACAACGTCGCCTGGTCCGGGAACCCGGTGGGCTTGTACCCGTCCAGTGTCTCCTGGAACGCCGCGATTGCCGTGATCGTGCCGACGTCGAACTCGCCGGTCGCGGGAAGCTCGTAATGACCCTTCTCCGCGAGCCGCTTCTGGATGCGGCTCAGCGTCTCGCGATAGATGCGCACGCGCTGCTCGCCCAGCTCGATTCCCACCATGGGCGTCTTTTCCGTGATGCGGCTGGCCCAGCGCTGGTGAATGATCGAATTCACCACCGGGAACAGGCGATCGTCCGGGTTCTTTTCGCAATGATTCTTGATGAGCTCCGCGAACAGCTCCGTCGATTCGAACGACGTCGCGTCGTAGGTGTCCTTCGAATACTGGTTGATGCCGGTGATGTAACCGTCGATCCAGCCGCCGATCATCAGGTAAGCCTTCGATTGCTTCTGCTGTTCGTCGAGATACGTCCGGCAATCGATGAGACCGGCGCCGCGAATGGCGTATTCGCCGCTGTCGGTCGCCGCCGGCAGCGCCAGTGGCAGCACGGCAGCGCAACTCAGCAAGCCGATTAAAGTCCGTTTCATTCCCAGCCCCCCAGGTCCGGTCGTCGTTTTCAGCATCCTAGCACGGGAAAAAAGAGGGCGGCACGCGGCCGCCCTCGCTCACAATATGCTTCGGCATTACCTCGCACGCTGCCATCGGCGCCCGCCGATCAACATCAGCGCGCCCCCGAGCAACAGCAGCGTGCCCGGCGTCGGAACCCTGACCGTGAAGGAAGCCCCCACGATCGGGTCGAAGCCTGCCATCGCGAAGCGGCGCCCGAATATCGCCGGCGTCGTAAAGATGTCGAACGTGTGGTCGAACAGGTTGCCGATACCGAGGTCCAGGTCACCGAACGGCGTGCCGAAAGCGGCCTGCAGCAGGTCGACACGAACGTTGCCGTCGATGTCCAGGAAGAGCTGGTTGAACAGCTCGCCGGCATTCGCGAAGAACCCGCTGCCGATCTGCGCGCCGAGGTAGAAGGTTGGCGTGATCGTCGTAAGTCCGCTCTCGAAGGCCATGGTCGGCAGGCTGTCCCAGACGAGACCGGCCAGCGAGGTGACCATACCGAAGCCCGTGACATTGACCGGGTTCGAGAACTCCAGGTCCACGAACAGCGTCGGCGTGAATTCGAACGACTGCACCAGGTTCAGTTGCGGCCCCATTTCGACGTTGATCAGGTCGTAGGAAATGCTGAAGCCGCCGCCCAGGTCCTGGTCGCCGCCGAACAGGCCGCCCGTGCCGATCAGTCCGAGTGAAATGAGGTTATCGACATCGAGGCTCAGGTCCAGCAAGTCGTCCTGGCCGGTGGAGGTCAGCATCGTGCCGGCCGCGTTCAATCCGCCCGAGGTGTTCGGTTCCGGCAGGTGGGCCGTAATGGTCGCGATGTTGCCCAGGCCGGGAGCCGGAATCTCGATTTCCGCGGGAAAGCCGGTCGGCAGTGTCACCTGTCCGGTTGCCACCGCGACGTCGAGGATGTCGCTCAGTAGTCCTTCGCCGCCGAAATACTCGATTCCGCCTTCGCCGTCCTCGTTGAAGGAAACCAGCTCCTGGGTGCCGCCCAGCGTGCCGGTGCTGAACGTTGCGCTGTCGCAGGCGCCCACCGCGCAACCCGTGGCCGCGAACTGCGCCGATACTTCCAGGACCACCGCCAGGGAGGCCGACATCGTCGGAAACTGGCTTTGGAGGCTCTCGCCGGTCAGGTCGCTGGTCTGGT
>DATABW010000067.1:0-5020 GCA_036259375.1 Woeseiaceae bacterium | reverse complement strand
CCCCCGGCTCTTATAAAAATAATGCATGCCGATTCCGCGGCTGGACATGAACAGCAGGAACGCGAGCCAGAGCCCGTGGTTCCCGAGAAACTGCATCAGGTACCAAGCCGGCACGAACACCAGGAAAGCCGACACGAGCATGATGTCGCGCATCTCGCGCGCCCGCGTCGCGCCGACGAAGACGCCGTCATAGAGGAAAGACCACACCGATACCAGGGGTGAGAGCACGATCCACGGGAGGTAGCGCAGCGTGGCCTCCCGCACCTCCGGAAGGTCGGTCAGGATGCCGATCAGTACGGGACCGCCGGCCAGGAACAGCACGCAGAAGCCCAAAGCCACGTAAAGGGACCATTGGAGAGCCAGGCTGACGGATCGGCGCAGCGCGTCGCGGTCACCGGCCCCCACGGCCCGGCCCACCAGCGCTTCGGCGGCATGCGCGAAGCCGTCCAGCGCGAACGAGAGCAGGAACTGCATATTCATCAGTATCGCGTTGGCGGCGAGAATCAGGCCGCCCTGCCGCGCGCCCTGGGCTGTAACGAACGCGAAGGTGAACATCAGCGCGAGGGTGCGAACGAACAGGTTGCCGTTGATGGACACGAAGGCGGCGTAGGCTTTCGGCGTCGTCAGTCTTGGTTTGTCCCATTTTCCACCGTGGCGCTTCAGTTCGGCCGCCGCAAATCCGAGTCCGACGGCCAATCCGCTGTACTCCGCGGCGACCGTGGCGGCGGCCACGCCGTCGACCTTCATTCCGAGGCCCGGTACGAGGACGAAATCGAGCAGGATGTTGACCGCATTCGTGACCAGCACGATCACAAGCGGTATGCGCGCGTTCTGCAGTCCGATGAACCAGCCGATCAGCGCGAAATTCGCGAGCGTTGCCGGCGCACTGAAGATGCGGATCGAGAAATACTCGCGGGCGTATGCGGTAACCTCCGGGCCGGCGCCCAGGAGCTCCAGCGCGAGTTCGCCTATCGGGCGCTGCAGGACGAGCAAAGCGAGAGCCAGTGCCCCCGCAACGATCAGCGCCTGTCCCAGGCTCGTCCTTACGCCGTCGAGATCGCCGGCTCCGAAACGCTGGGCAGTGATGCCGGTCGTGCCCATGCGCAGGAAATTCACGCCGGTATACAGGAACCCGAAGATCGTCGACCCGATCGCGACCGCGCCGAGATAGGCGGCGTCCTCGAGATGCCCGGTCACCCCGGTGTCGACCATGCCGAGGAGCGGCACGGAGACGTTCGACAGGATCATCGGCAGCGCGATGCGCCAGACGTCGCGATGCCGGGGGTGGGAATCGCCTCCGGTCAGGGTCGTGCCGGGCAGGACACTAGAAAGCGCTTACGCCGGTCAGCTCCTTGCCGACGACCAGCTGGTGCACCGTTTCCGTACCTTCGTAGGTGATCACGCTCTCGAGATTGAGCATGTGCCGTATGGGCACGTGCTCCGCGCTGATGCCGCTGCCGCCGAGAAGGTCCCGCGCATCGCGCGCGACGTCGAGTGCCATGCGGCAGTTGTTCCATTTGGCGACCGACACCTGCGTAGGTGTCAGGCGCCCCGCGTCCTTGAGTCGGCCGAGCTGCAAGGACAGCAGTTGCGCCGTGGTGATCCGCCGCGCCATGTCGGCCAGCCTCAGCTGTACCGCCTGGTTGTGCGACAGCGGCCGATCGAACAGCACGCGCTCCTTCGTGTATTCGATCACTTCCCTCAGGCAGGCTTGAGCGGCGCCGACGACGCCCCAGCTGATCCCGTAGCGTGCTTGCGTCAGGCAGCCGAGCGGACCGCGCATGCCGGTGACTCCCGGCAGCACGTTGGCTTCGGGCAGGCGCACGTTGTCAAGAAACAATGCAGAGGTAACGGATGCGCGCAGCGAGAACTTGTTCTCGATTTCCTGGGCGGTGAAGCCCGCCATGCCCTTCTCGACCAGGAAGCCTCGCACGCCTTCCTCGGTCATTGCCCACACCACTGCGACGTCCGCGATGTTGCCGTTGGTGATCCACATCTTGGAGCCGTTCAGGATCCAGTCACCGCCGTCGCGCCGGGCGTGCGTCTTCATGTTGGCCGGGTCGGAGCCGCCGTGCGGCTCCGTGAGGCCGAAGCAGCCAATGGCTTCGCCGCGCGCCATGGCCGGCAACCAGATCTTCTTCTGTTCCTCGGAGCCGTAGGCATGAATCGGGTACATCACGAGGCTGCTCTGCACGGAAACGAAGCTCCGGAGGCCGCTGTCGCCCCGTTCCAGCTCCTGGCAGATCAGGCCGTAGCAGATGCTGTTGAGCCCGGCGCAGTCGTAGCCGTCGATCGAGCTGCCGAGCAGTCCGAGTTCCGCGACCATCGGCACCAGCTCGCGCGGGAAGTAGTGCTGCTCGAACGCTTCCTGGATGATCGGCAGCACCCGGTCGTCCACGAAGCGGGCGACGGAGTCCTGCACCATGCGCTCTTCGTCGGTCAGCTCGGCGCGAACGTCGTACAGGTCCAGCGGATCCAGCGGCCGCTGCCGCGATCGGGTCTTGTCGATGGGGGTGGGGCTTGCCACGTCAACTCCTGGAGGTTCCGTTACGGCTGCCATTGTAACGGACGAAATCCGCGGCCGTTTGTCGCCCGGAACCGACAACTGTACCGATTAAGTCGTCGTTCAGGTAGAGCGCCGCTACAATACGCGATCGGTTTGCAAGGCGGGGCCGCGGTGCCCGAGTGGCAGCATCGCGGCCGCCCGTTTCATTCGATTGGGCAGCAAAAGGAACGAAGATGAACAGCAGATCAGCAGTAACGGCCGTGCTTGCCGCGCTCGCCACCGTCACCCTCGGCGGCTGTGAAACGCTCGACGCCTACACGCAGGATGCGAAGACGAGCAGCGCCACCAAAGGCGCCGCTATCGGCGCGGCGGCCGGCGCCGTGGCCGGCCTGGTCTCGGGTGACGATGCGGTGGAGCGGCGGCAGCACGCGCTCATTCTCGCGGGCGTCGGCGCGCTCGCCGGCGGTGCCGTCGGCTATTACATGGACCGGCAGGAAGCGGAGCTGCGCGCAGAGCTCCAGGGCAGCGGCGTGAGCGTCACCCGCGTGGGCGACAACATCACGCTGAACATGCCGGGCAACGTGACGTTCGCCTATGACAGCGCCGACCTCAGCCCGGCTTTCTTCGACGTCCTGAATTCGGTGTCGAAAGTGATGGGCGAGTACGAGAAGACGGTGGTGGAAGTCGCGGGGCACACCGACAGCACCGGCAGCGAGTCCTACAACCAGCAGCTATCACAGCGCCGCGCGGCCTCGGTCGCCGGTTACCTGAAATCCCAGGGGATCGACAACCAGCGCCTCATCACGGTCGGCATGGGCGAGGAGCTGCCGGTCGCCGATAACTCGACCGCGTCCGGGCGGGAAGCGAACCGGCGGGTGGAGATCACGATGGTGCCGGTCACAGCCGGTTGAGCGCGGCCGTTTGACAACGCAGCGGGACCCCGGGTCCCGCTGCAGCCGGTCCGAAAAAACAACAACAGGGGACCTGCTTGAAACGTACCTACGGTGTCGCCGACACCGGAACCTGGATCGAAGGCTCAGGAGTCGTGCGGCGCCTGCTCCCGGACGATGACGACGGCGCGCGGCACCAGCGCTTCGTGCTGGACCTCCGCAACGGCCAGACCGTGCTGCTCGCGCACAACCTCGACCTGGCGCAGCGAGTTCCGCTGGGTCTGGGCGACCGCGTCCGCTTCCGGGGCGTCTACGAGTGGAATGACCTCGGCGGGCTGGTGCACTGGACGCACCACGATCCCCTCGGCATCGAGGAAGGCGGCTTCGTGAGATACCGGCAGCGGGACTACCGGTGACCTGTCAGGCCGTTTCCATGGCGCTTCGGAGTTTGCGTATGGCGTTGCTCTCGATCTGGCGGATGCGTTCGGCGGAGACCCCGTAGCGTTCTGCCAGCTCGTGCAGGGTCTTCTTTTCCTCAGCCAGCCAGCGCGTCTCGAGGATATCGCGGCTGCGATCATCGAGGCCCTCCAGGGCGTCGGCCATCCGGGAGGTGGCGTCCTCGTGCCAGTCGTCATCTTCGGTCAGCTCGGCCGGATCCGATTCCGGGCTGGGGAGGTAGGCGGCCGGCGTAAACGCACCCACATCGTCGTCGGCCATATCGGGGCCGGGATCGAACACGGTGTCGCGGGAGCTGAGGCGTCGCTCCATTTCCGTTACCTCATCGGTGCTGACGCCGAGATCGTCGGCGACGGCCTGGGTCTCGTCCCGGGACAGCCAGGCCAGGCTCTTCTTCGCCTTCCGGAGGTTGAAGAACAGTTTTCGCTGCGCCTTCGTGGTGGCGACCTTCACGATGCGCCAGTTCCTCAGCACGTACTCGTGGATCTCCGCCCGTATCCAGTGCACGGCGAACGACACCAGCCGCACACCGTAGTCCGGGTCGAAGCGCTTGACGGCCTTCATCAGGCCGACGTTGCCCTCCTGGATCAGGTCGTTCAGCGGGAGCCCGTAGCCGGTGTAGCCCTTGGCGATGTGCACGACGAAGCGCAGGTGCGACATCACCAGCTCGCGCGCGGCATCGAGATCCTCCTGCTCGCGGTAGCGGCGGGACAGGGCCTGCTCGTCTTCCTTGCTCAACACGGGAATCGAGCCCACCAGCTGTATGTAGGCATCGAGACTGCCGACCGGCCCCGCCAGGGCGAGGTCGCGGTTGATCGTTGCTACTGCCGTCGACATAGTGCTTGTGTCCTCCTCAAGCCAGCCCGTTATTTTAGCACTCCGCCTTTAAGAGTGCTAAACCATCAGGCAGTTCCCGCCTGATCGCGCCAATAAAAGGCATTAAAAACAATAAGGTGAGTCAGCTCGCCCGGGGTTGCAGACGAGGCGTGATGGGACGCGCTGCTACCGTGGCTCGATCCGCCGCATGTGCCGTGCCGCCGCCAGCCACGACCCGGCAAGGCCCAGCGCCACGCCCGTGGCCACAATAGCGGCGCTCTCGTGCAGGGTGAGCGCCAGGATACTGAACGAACTGTCGTATAGACCGGCCAGCCGGCTCGCCGGTTCCCGC
>DATABW010000066.1:0-2945 GCA_036259375.1 Woeseiaceae bacterium | reverse complement strand
AAGCGTGAACTCCATCCTCGTCCGCGAGTCGCGCTCACCAGGCGCAAACGCCGAGTAGTAGTGCATCTGCACGATCAGGACCATTCCGGGGTGCATGGGAATGCCGGTATCGTCGGGGAATGCGTAACCGTCCGTGCCCGGCGCCCACTGTGCGACCCAGAAGGCATTGTTATTGAGTTCTTCGATACCGTTTGGAAACTGCTTGTCGTAAAGCTCGCGCTCCGTCTCGTCCTGGAAGCGATCCGGTACAGGGCCGCCGAAGCACTGGTAGCCTTGCCCTTCCTCGGCGTCTCCCAGCGCCTTGTATCGTTCGGCAACTTCCGCTGTTGCCGCGAACAGGACAAGGTGGTGCGCCACGTCCAGGTTGCCGGGCACGGCGCGAAAGCCGGTGATGAACGTCGGCTCCGTCGCCGGCCAGTCCACGACGAAGCAGCGGTAGTCGTCGGCATGTTCCGGGTTCGGCAGGTAAGACTCGCCCGGGATCACCTCGACCGCCAGCTCCGCCGAGAAAGGCGCGTACACGGGCGGCACCGGCTCGCGCTCCCGCGGCTCGCCTTTTGGGAAGCCTGCTTTCGCCCATTCGCTGAAGAGCCGCAGTTCCGCCGTGCTGAGCGAGATGTCACCGCGGTAGTTCTGGTGCCCGGATTCTGCCAGCCAGGGCGGCATGCGACGCGCGGCAACGGCGGACGCAATGGCCTGGCGGTAATCGTAGGTCCGGTCCGGATCCTCGAAGGAGAAGGAGATGCTCGATTCCGAATGGCACATGACGCACTTGCGCTCGATCACCGGCCGCACATCCGTGTAGTAATCGGCGGACAGCGCCGGGGTGGCGGCGGCGATGAGTACGACAGCCGCGCGGATCGATTTCATGGTCTCCCCCGTTGCATTCGCACCCCGCCAGGGCATTTCGCCCGACCTCTTACGAGGAAACTCTAGCCGCTTTGTGTGCTTTTGCAACGTTCGCAATCACTATGCCAGGCAGGCATGACAGTACAGCCGCTGCAGCGTCTGGTCGTTGCGGCGCGTGCCTGACCATCGTCGAACGGCAGCCTTGGTACAATCCGCGCCCATGACCCTGCTCGTCCTCGACGACATTTCACTCGACATCGGGGACCAGCCCCTGCTGCGCCATGCCACGCCCTCGCTGGAACCGAACGAGCGCGTCTGCCTCATTGGCCGCAACGGTGCGGGCAAATCGACCTTGCTCCGTATCATCACCGGCAACAGCAGGCGGATGCGGGCGAGATCCGGCGCAGGCAGGGGCTGCGCATCAGCCAGCTGGAACAGGCACTCCCGGAGACCCTGGATTTGCCCGTGCACGAATACGTTGCCGCAGGCCTCGCGCATCTGCAGGCGCTGATCGACGAGTACGGACGCCGCGCCGCCGCCGAGCTGGATCGCGCCGGCCTTCGAGAGCTCGAAGACCTGCAACGCCGCATCGACGCGGAAGGTGGGTGGAGTCTCGACCAGCAGGTCGAGCGTATCCTCTCCGAGCTGAACCTGCCGCCGGAAAAGCCACTGGCCGAGCTGTCGGGCGGCTGGCAGCGGCGCGTCGGCCTGGCGCGGGCGTTGGTCTCCAATCCCGAACTGCTGCTGCTCGACGAGCCGACCAACCACCTCGACCTGGCGAGTATCTGCTGGCTGGAGGACCGGGTGCGCGGTTTTCGGGGAAGCGTGCTGTTCATCACCCACGACCGGGCCTTCCTCCAAAACCTCGCGACTCGCATAGTGGAGCTCGACCGTGCGCAACTCACGAGCTGGCCGGGCGATTACGACAACTTCCTGCGTCGCAAGGAAGAAGCGCTGCACGCCGAGGAGCGCGACGCTCTACTCTTCGGAAAAAAGCTCGACGAGGAAGAAGCCTGGATCCGCCGCGGCATCAAGGCCCGGCGCACACGCAACGAGGGCCGGGTGCGTGCCCTGCAGGCACTGCGCACCGAAGCCGCCGAACGCGACCGGTTCAAGCCGCAGGAAAAGGCGCGGATCAACATCGAGGAAGCCGACGCTTCCGGCCGCAAGGTAATAGAGCTGCACAACGTTCACCACGGCTTCGGCGGCGAAAAGCTCATCGACGGTCTGTCACTGAAGATAATGCGGGGCGACCGCATCGGCCTGGTCGGCAACAACGGCGTCGGGAAAAGCACGCTGTTGCGCATCATGCTCGGCGAGATCGTGCCCGATGCCGGCACGGTCAAGCACGGCACCAATCTCGAAACCGGCTATTTCGACCAGCTCCGCCGCCACCTCGATCCCGACAGGTCGGTTGCGGAAACCGTCGGCGACGGGCGCGACTACATCCTCGTGAACGGCAAGGAACGTCACGTGATCGGCTACCTGCGCGGCTTCCTCTTTTCCGCGAAGCGCGCCATGACGAAAGTCGGCGCACTCTCCGGCGGCGAATGCAACCGCGTGATCCTCGCGCGGCTGTTCACGCAACCGACGAATCTCCTGGTCCTCGACGAGCCCACGAACGACCTCGACGTGGAAACGCTGGAGGTGCTGGAAGACCGGCTGATGGAATATCGCGGCACCTTGATCGTCGTGAGTCACGACCGCGCCTTCCTGGATAACGTCGTGACGCAGGTACTGGTGTTCGAGAACGGCGGCGTACGCCGGTACGTCGGCGGCTATTCCGACTGGGCAAGGCGCGGCGGAAAGTTGACGGTGAAGGAAAGCTCCGAAGGCGCGGCGACGGGGGACCGGCCGCCGGACCCCAGGCCTCGCAAGCCGCCGACGAAACTCAGCTACAAGTTGAAACGCGAGTTGGACCTGCTGCCGGAGCGCATCGAGACGCTGGAAGCGGAGATAAAGTCCCTGCAGGCTCGGATCGGTGAGCCCGACTTCTACGCCCGCCCGTTCCCGGAAGTCCAGCCCGTGCTGGACGAACTGGCCGCGCGCCAGGCGGAACTGGAGCGTGCCGTAGAGCGCTGGGCGGCCCTGGAAAC
>DATABW010000065.1:0-6135 GCA_036259375.1 Woeseiaceae bacterium | reverse complement strand
ACCACGGTCTCGTCGTTCGACGGTAAGAACTGGGAGGCAAACGCCGCGAGCCTGCAGCACCTTACGGAATGACGCGCCCGGCGGCCTGTGGTACGGGAAATCCGCTTGCCTTATAGTTGGCGCATAGGAGTTTGGGCGACTTTAAAATGACGAGATCGAAACTGCAGGCATTCTTGTTGCTTGGCGGTTTGCTGTGCGCGGCTGCCGGGCTGCGGGCGGAGCCGGTGTGGGTCAGCGACGAGTTCGAGGTTACGCTGCGGACGGGGCCGAGCACCTCCAACGCCATCACGAGGATGCTGTCGAGCGGTACACAGCTGGAGTTGCTGGAAAGCGAGGTCGGCGAAGGTTACTCCCGCGTCAGCACGCTCGGCGGCACTGAAGGCTTCATTCTTTCGCGCTACCTGATGAACGAGCCGTCGGCGCGAGAGCAGCTGCAAAAATTGACCGCCCAACTCACGAACGCGCGCACGGAAGGCAACTCGCTGGGGTCTCAACTGGCGGCGATTACGCGACAGTACGACGCCGCAACGGCACAGGTCGCTTCGCTGCAGCGAGAGAAGCAGGCGCTCGAGAACGAGCTCGAGGAGATCAAGCAGACGGCGGCGAACGTACTGGCGATCGATCGCTTGAACAAGGATCTGCGCCAGCAACTCACGGATGCGGAGATCAAGGTGAGCATCCTCGAGCAGGAAAATCGCGAGCTGCAGAGCCAGACGACGAGGAACTGGTTTCTCGCCGGAGGATTGGTGCTGCTGGTCGGAGTAATCCTTGGGCTGTGGCTGCCGCGCATCCGCTGGCAGAAGCGATCACGATACGAGCGATTCTGAGCCTGTCGGTCGCCCGCGGGACCGGTTCCTGCCGGGTTCCGGTGCAGGAGCCCGTCTCATGGGCGACCCTATGCGACCGCTTCGCCCGCCAGGAACATCCAGGTCTCGACGACCGTATCGGGATTGAGGGACAGGCTGTCGATGCCTTGCTCGAGCAGCCAGAGGGCCAGGTCCGGATGGTCCGACGGGCCTTGTCCGCAGATGCCGACGTACTTGCCGCGCCTCTTGCAGGCTTTGATCGCAAGGGCGAGCATCGCCTTCACCGCTTCGTCACGCTCGTCGAACAGGTCCGCAATAAGGGCCGAGTCCCGGTCCAGGCCCAGCGTCAGCTGCGTCATGTCGTTGGAGCCGATCGACATGCCGTCGAAGTAGTCCAGGTAGCGATCCGCGAGCAGCGCGTTCGTCGGCAGCTCGCACATCATGATGATCTTCAGGCCGTCCTGTCCGCGCGTTAACCCGTTCTGCTCCAGTAACTGGATCACCTGTTTTGCCTGCGGCACCGTGCGGACGAACGGGATCATTACCTGGACGTTCTTAAGGCCCATTTCGTTACGGACCTTGCACAGTGCGGCGCATTCCAGCTCGAAGCATGGCTTGAAGTTCGGTGCGACGTAGCGGGAGGCGCCACGAAACCCGAGCATCGGGTTCTCTTCGCGAGGCTCATAGGCTTCGCCGCCGATCAGGTTCGCGTATTCGTTTGTCTTGAAATCGGAAAGCCGCACGATGACCGGCTCCGGTGCAAACGCCGCCGCGATCGTGCCGACGCCTTCGGCCAGCTTTTCAACGAAGAACGAGGTCGGCGATTCGTATCCGGCCATCTGCTCGTCGATGGCTTCGCGAACCTCCTCGTCCACCTTGTCATAGTCGAGCAGGGCGTTGGGATGAACGCCGATCATGCGGTTGATGATGAATTCGAGGCGGGCAAGGCCGACTCCGTGATTCGGGATGTTGGCAAAGTCGAACGCGCGGTCGGGATTGCCGACGTTCATCATGATCTTCACCGGAATTTCGGGCAACGAATCGAGTTCGATCTCCTTCTCTTCGAAGGGCAGCTGCCCGTCGTAGACGTAGCCCTCGTCACCCTCCGCACAGCTGACGGTGACGTCGGCGCCGTCTTCGATCTTATCCGTCGCATCGCCGCAGCCGACGACGGCCGGGATGCCGAGCTCGCGCGCGATGATCGCGGCATGGCAGGTGCGGCCACCGCGGTTCGTCACTATCGCGGCGGCGCGCTTCATGACCGGCTCCCAGTCGGGATCCGTCATGTCCGAGATCAGGATGTCGCCCTGTTGCACACGGCCCATTTCGCCGACGTTGCGGATGACTTTGGCGGTGCCGGCGCCGATCTTCTGGCCGATGCTCCGTCCTTTGCACAGCACGTTTGAGCGGTCCTGCAAGGTGAAGCGCTGGATGGTCCTGCCGCTGCGGCTCTGGACGGTCTCGGGTCGGGCCTGCAGGATGTATAGCTTGCCATCGGTGCCGTCCTTGCCCCATTCGATGTCCATCGGACGGCCGTAATGCTCCTCGATGATCACGGCGGTGCGCGCCAGTTCGATGACCTCCTCGTCGGTGAGGGAAAATGCGAGTGCTTGCGATTCCTCGACGTCGACCGTTTCAACCGTCTTGCCCGGTTCCGGGTTCTTGCTGAACACCATCTTGACGGCTTTGCTGCCGAGGTTCCTGCGCAGGATCGGATGATGGCCGTTCTTCAATGCCTGTTTGTAGACGTAGAATTCATCCGGGTTCACCGCGCCCTGGACAACCGTTTCACCTAGCCCATACGAAGACGTAATGAACACCGCGTCGCGAAAGCCGGATTCGGTATCGAGCGTGAACATCACGCCTGCGGACGCAAGGTCGCTGCGCACCATGTGCTGCACGCCCACGGAAAGCGCAACCTGCGAGTGATCGAAACCCTGGTGCACACGGTACGCGATGGCGCGGTCGTTGAACAACGAAGCATACACCTGGTGCAGCGCGTCAATGAGGTGTTCCAGCCCGCGAACGTTCAGGAAAGTTTCCTGTTGCCCTGCGAACGAGGCGTCCGGCAGGTCTTCGGCGGTTGCCGAGGAACGCACGGCCACGCAGATGTCACCGCCGCCGCACATCTCTTCCCAGGCGCGCTCGATGTCCTGGCGCAGGCGCGCCGGCAGGGCCGTTTCCGCTATCCATCCGCGAATGCTCCGGCCGGCGTTCGTCAGTGCTTCGATGTCGTCGACGTCCAGATCCTGCAGCCGTTTGCGAATCCGCTCGTCCAGTTCGTCACTCTTGAGAAACTCGCGGTAGGCCGCCGAAGTGGTGGCGAAACCGCCGGGGACCAGCACGCCGACTTCACCGAGCTTGCCGATCATCTCACCGAGCGAAGCATTCTTCCCGCCGACGATATCGACGTTTTCCATGCCAAGCTCTTCCAGCTTGACGACATATGGCTCCAAGTTCGACTCCCTTGCCGGCTATGGACGGTTGAGAAATGCATTCATTGCCCGGAATGAGTGCTTTCTACGCCGCATCCTCCGAAGTACACTCGCCCAAAGGACCACCCCCGGTCACGGGACGCGTTGGGGAGCTTTCCGGATGAGCGAACGAACAGTATTTTTTCTGTCGGACCAGACCGGCGTAACGGCCGAAACGCTGGGACACAGTCTTCTGACCCAGTTCGATGGCCAGCGTTTTCGGCAAGTGACTTTGCCATTTATAGATACCGATGACAAGGCGCGGGAGGCCGTCAAAAAGATAAACGATGCCGCCCGCACCGCAGCCCTGCGGCCGATCGTTTTCTCGACGATCGTGCAGGACGATTTCAGGTCCATTGTCCGGGAATCGGACGGCCTCCATCTCGATATCTTCGATGTGTTCCTGGAGCCGCTCGAAAGGGAATTCGAGCAGGTCTCAACGCACCAGGCCGGGCGCGCGCACGGAATGAGCGATATCGAGACCTACATGAAGAGGATCGAGGCGACGAATTTCGCGCTGGCTAACGACGACGGCGCGATCACGCGCAACTACGAAATGGCCGACGTGATCCTGGTCGGAGTGTCGCGGAGCGGCAAGACGCCGACCTGCCTTTACCTTGCGTTGCAGTATGGAGTGTACGCGGCCAACTTCCCGCTGACGGACGAAGAGTTCGACAGCGGCACGCTGCCGGAGATTTTGGTTTCGCAGAGATCGAAGTTGTTCGGGCTGACGATTGCACCGGCGCGGTTGCGGCAGATACGTAAGGAGCGGCGGGCACTCGGACGATACTCGACCGCCCAACAGGTGCGCTTCGAGTTGCGCGAAGCCGAAAAGATCTTCAAGCGTTACAACATTCCGTACGTGGACACAACGGAATTTTCGATCGAGGAAATTGCGAGTCGAATTCTTGATAGTACAGGGGTCGAGAGGCGAGTGCGACCCTGATTTTCCTGTACTGAGACCGTTGTCATTTTCTGTGAACTGGAACTGTAATTGCATACCTAGTGCAACGGGAACGCTGTGATATATTTGCTTCATGTTACTGGACTATCAGCTCGTTCCGCAGACGACCGTAAAACCTCGCAGTTTTATCGGCCTCATGCTGTTGTACGAAAGTAACTTCATTCGCCTCCAACACCTGATACCCGAACTCGACCGGCTCGATGGCTACTACCAGTCGCGTGTCGCGGGCGATTGCGACCTGCATCTGGAGATCCTGGATCGCAGCCGTTATACCGTGACATTGTCGCTGTCGTATTTCTTCCAGGAGAACGGTACGCGCATTGCCGATCCGAACATGCAGATCCGCGCATACCTCGATGGGCGGCTCGCGGAAGCGACGGGCATTCGCAACGAACACCGGCACGCGGAACTGCGACGTCTGTCACTTGAACATCGAGCGGAGCTGGACGCGCGCTGGCGGCGCAATACCGTTCTCAACAAATGGCTCGAATACCTGATGGACCAGGGCCACCTGATCCTCGAGCGCTAACCGCCCCAGCCGGGTGCCGGGTTTGCCTTATTTGCCCTTTCGGGAATGCAAAAAAAAGCCGCACCGGCACCTGAAAACTGTCGATTCAATCAAGGATTGACGTCTCGCCGCTTGTCATGATTTCGCGGTCCACCGGCCGGCGGTGATCCGCCTGTACTGTAGAGCGGTGGGCAAGAGGAATCAGTGTTGGCGAACCTGGCAGCAATCTTCAGCGGTACCGCGGAAAAATCGCAAGACAGCGAGAAGCTTCTGCACCTCTACTGGAACCGCGCCGAGCTGAAGAAAGAATTCGCGAGTATGCGCAAGGAGCAGTACCGGCTCCGTGACAAAATCAAGCAACAGGAAGGCGCCACGGCACGTCTCCAGCAGAAGCTCGATCATCTGGAAGAATTACTGCTCGACGCGAACTGGGCAGCCAACGTCATCGTCTTCTACCAGCTGCGAAGCCTGGCTTTGCGGTGCCAGCGGAAACTCGCCAAATTCGCTGAACAGTTGAAGCAACAACGCGAGCAGCGGCAGCACAACGGCCTGCTGGTCAAATGGAACGAAGAGCGATCGCGGCAGATGCGGTCGATCGAACAGCAGATCGCCGAGCAAGGCAAACACATCCTTCAGCTCGAAGCGGACGTCCAGTCCGAAAAGGACCGCCTGATCGCAATGAGCGGCTTCATGAGAATATTCAAGCGGCGCTCGGTTACCGCAACCCTGGACCGACTGGCGCAACAAGTCGAAGAGAACCGGCAAGCGAAACAGGCACTCAGTGATCGGCTCGACACCATCAGGAATGCCAAGCCGCCGGAGAACCAGGGTCTCGACCTGGCGACGAAGCGCTCCATCAACCTGCTGATCCTTGCATTCGCACAGCAGCTCTACCTGGATTTCGATGACAGCGAAATGGCGGCGCTCGCGAAGGAAGCCTGCGACAAAAGCGTCGGCGCGATCAAGTACGGCAGCCGGCAGGACTGCAGCCAGATGCTGGCCCGCATCCAGAAACGCAGTGAAGCCATGGACGAGAGCGGCGACGTCGCGGACCTGCTGCAGCAGCGGGCGCAGCGAATCGGCAAGAAGGCGCTGTTTCGCAGTGACGGCGACGCCGTGCCCGTGGCGGGAACGGTCACTACCGTTTTCGACTTTGACGAGAACGGCAGCGTCAGGGAGAGCGAGGCCAACCTGCTGGGTGAGAACTACTGGGGAATCGCGAAGATCCTCAGTCGCTAGTCGTCGCTAGTCGCAGCCGGGGCCAAACGGGCCGTTCAGATATCCGTACGAAACATTTGCCGCTGGTACTTCGGCAGGATCGACGCCTGGTCCGTTTCCTGCGAGGGCGCGCGACCGGCCGACGTGCTGTCGGTCTCGGCAACT
>DATABW010000064.1:0-5632 GCA_036259375.1 Woeseiaceae bacterium | reverse complement strand
GACTCGGCATGCCCGAGGGTGTGTTCGACATCGAGCTCCGCCGGCGGGAGCCGGAGGACGCCGGTCCTTCCGGGCTGGACGAGATCGCTTACCTGATCAGCGCCAACGCCGGACAGCCGCCGATGCCGCTGTCCAAAGTCGCTTCCGGGGGCGAGCTGTCCCGGATGAGCCTCGCCATCCAGGTAATCGCAAGCGACGGCAGCGCCATACCGACGATGGTATTTGACGAAGTGGACGCCGGCGTCGGCGGGGGCGTTGCCGAAATGGTCGGCCGCCGACTCATGGATCTGGGAGTATCGCGCCAGGTGCTCTGCGTCACTCACCTGCCGCAGGTAGCGAGCCTCGCGGACAGTCACTTCCGCGTGGTGAAGCTGAGCGACGGGAAGACCACGCGCACGTCGGTCGCGCGGCTGAGCGAGGACGAGCGCGTCGAGGAGATCGCCCGCATGCTGGGCGGCGTGAAAATCACCCGACGCACCCGCGAGCACGCCGCGGAGATGCTCGGTACCGGTCGACGAGGAGACGTCCGCCGCGCCCTGTAAAACGCCCCCCAGCGGGTGACATTACCGGAAATGCGTCCGGTCGCGCTCGGTCGCCCGCCTGGATGGCTCCTGCAGGGCCGCGCTAATCAGGATTTGCTCTTCCTGGGGCGGACGTACAGCACCAGGCTGTGGTCGATCAGCTCGAAATCGTGTTTCCTGGCGATCTCGTGCTGCAGCCGCTCGATTTCCTCGTTGGTGAATTCAATGACATCGCCGGTCTCCACGCACACCATGTGGTCGTGGTGCTTGCCTTCGTCGATCTCGAAAACGGAATGCCCGCCTTCGAAGTTGTGTCGCGTCACGAGACCGGCGGATTCGAACTGGGTCAGCACGCGATAGACGGTGGCGAGACCGATATCCTCGCCGGTATCGAGGAGCTCCTTGTAGATATCCTCGGCGCTCAGGTGCCGCTGTTCGTTGCCCTCCAGAATCTCGAGGATTTTGAGCCTCGGCAACGTCACCTTGAGACCGGCTTTCCGAAGTTCCTGACGTTGTAGCATCGCGAGGATCCCCTGTAGCGGCGCACCTACCCCGGCCCAGGCCAAGCAGGTATGATTCGCGCCTATTATACGCAGATGGCGAGGGCGCTCCACTGATTCGGCGCTCCGCCGAAGCTTCGTAACGCACTTTCCGGCATTTACCGAGTCCGTTCCTGCATGCACAAGATTTTACTCACCGCGCTGTTTTTGGGTCTGACGTCCGCCACCGCCGGCTGTGTCTACCAGCCTGCGCTGTCGCAGGGCAACTTGCTCAAGCAGGAGGACGTGGAGCAGCTCGAAGTCGGCATGACGCGCAACCAGGTACGCTTTTTGCTCGGGACGCCGATGATCGACGACCCGTTCCACGAGGAACGCTGGGATTACGTTTATTACCTGCGGGTGGGACGCGAGGATCCGACGTACACGCGCTGGATTACGATCATCTTCGATGGCGATACCGTTGCCGAAATCCGCAAGGACCAGGAATTCGAGCCGGACGTTTAGCGACCTGCCCTGCGATCCGTCAGCGCTCCCCGCCAACTTTCCTGCGCATCGATTTACCTTTCGCCGCCAGCTCCCGGCGCGCCTCTTGCGGTTCCATCAGCAGCGGTCGGTAGAGCTCAACCCGGTCACCGTCCTTCAACCGGTGTTCACGATCGACCACGTGCCCCCATACACCGGCCGCGCAACGCGAAAGGTCCTGGTCCGGGAACCTCTCTGCGATTTGCGATAGCTCGATCGCGGCGCCCACGGTTGCCCCGTCCACGATCTCCAGGCTGACGAGTTCCTGTCGCGACGGTAACGCGAACACGACCTCGATGCGCAGGCGGCCTGGCGTGCGCTCCTTCACCGCGTTAGCCGTAGACGACGGCGGCGCGCTTCGTGAAGGCGTCGACGAGCGCCTCGAGCGTATCCTCGAAAAAGCGCCCGAACATCAGGTCCACCAGCCGGCTCTCGAACTCGAATTCCAGTTCCAGCGACACCTCGCACCCGTCGTCAGTGATGTCGCGAAACCGCCAGCCGCCGTCCAGGTGACGGAACGGCCCTTCGATCAGCGCCATCTCGATCGCCTCGTAGGGTTTCAGGGTGTTTCGCGTGGTGAAATGCTTGCTGATCGTGCCCTTGTGCAGCTCGAGCGTGGCCACCACGACATCGCCATCGCGGCTTTGCACACACGCATCGTTGCACCAGGGCAGGAACTCCGGGTAGGCCTCGACGTTGTCGACGAGCTCGAACATGTCCTTCGCCGAATGCGGCACCAGCGCAGTGCGCTTCACCTTTCGCATCGACAGCCACCGCATCTCGCCTGCGTCGCCGGACGATGCCCGATCGGCGGGCAACCGGTGAACAAGTCAGTCATGTCTCGTTTCAATTCGAGCCCCGCAGCGCGCCATTCCGGCCGCGATTCTGTCCGAATCCCCCATCCCTGACAACCAACTCCCGTATAATCCCGGCCCGCTCCACTCGCCGTGCATCAGCCCGCAATGAGCAACTCGACCGACAACCGAAAACCGCCCAGCACGATCGCGGTCAATAAAAAAGCGAGACACGATTACTTCATCGAAGACAGTTTCGAGGCGGGGCTGTCGCTCGAGGGCTGGGAAGTAAAGAGCCTGCGCGCCGGTCGCGCGCAGCTCACGGAGAGTTATGTCCACGTGCGGGAGGGCGAGGCCTGGCTGCTCGGCGCGCACGTGACCCCGCTGAACACCGCTTCAACCCACATCCGCCCCGACCCGACGCGAACAAGGAAGCTGCTGATGCACCGCCACGAGCTCGACCGGCTGGTGGGCGCGGTCGAACGCAAGGGCTACACGCTGGTGCCCCTCAACCTGCACTGGAGCCGCGGTCGCGCGAAACTGGAGGTCGGACTCGCCAAAGGCAAAAAGCAGCACGACAAGCGGGCCACCACCAAGGAACGCGACTGGCAGCGCCAGAAAGCTCGGATACTGAAATCGTCTACGCAATAATTACAATACCTTAGAATACATGATTAATGTAGAATAGCGGCAGGATGCGCCCCGGGCCGCCGGCTGAACATCTTAGCGTCGCGTCCATTTCTCCATCTGTGCCAGCACCGGAAACAAGCGCTCGCCCCTGGCCGTCAGCCGGTAGCCCAGTCGCGGAATTTTTTCCACCACGCCGGACTCCCGCCACTCGTGCAGCCGGCGTTGCAGCACACTCGGCGAAATGCCACCGCAGGCTTCCCGCAGCGCCCGGAAATTGAGCGCCCCCACGCGCAGCTCCCAGACGACCCGCAAAGCCCAGCGACGCCCGCTGACCTCCAGGAAGCGGGCCATGGCCGCCGAGGTCGGCGCCCGCCGTGCATCGCCATTCCCTTGCGCCACTCGGATTTGCGCCTCCCGCTACGGTTTCGATAGCGTAGATCCTAAGCCGCTTCGATTTCGGTAGCAACCCTCTCCGGTCCCTTTAGTTCCGCGGCGCTTCGCTTGTAATTCCCTCCCGCGCCCCTACACTACGCGCACGGAGCCGGTTATCTGGCTCCGTTGTACAGGGGGCGACACGGCTTCGACGGAGGTCGCGAAACTCCGGGTGCATGCCGAGGGACAGATCACCTCGTAAATCCAGCTGTAAAACCTATAGTTGCCAACGACGACAACTACGCACTAGCTGCTTAAAAACCAGCCTTAGTGCCCTCTGACCGGATCGTGCTCGTGCGTCCGGATTCCAGGGGTCATCTACACGGGATCGCGGCGAGGGTATGCTCTGGGCCCGAACCGCTAAAACCTTACAGAGCTGGCTATGAGTCTTCCCTGTCCGTCGGGTAGCTGGTAGCGAGATCAAAGGCGGAATAAGCATGTAGAGCACGGAGCGTAGGGCTTGCGGACGCGGGTTCGATTCCCGCCGCCTCCACCATTACGCAAAGACGGGCCGATCGGGCTGTTAGTCCGTTGGCGTCCCCGTATCAGGGCCTCGGGTCGTGAGAATGCGCCGCGCTAGCGGCGCTTGCTTTTACGCCCCTCGCCCACACCCATCAGCGATGACTCCGCTCTCCATTCTCGACCTGGTCCGCGTTACAGAGGAAACCGACGCGCGCGCCGCACTCGACAACGCGCGCGACCTCGCCCGGCACGCCGAAGACTGGGGCTATCGCCGCTTCTGGGTCGCGGAGCACCACAACATCCCGAGCATCGCGAGCGCGGCGACTTCGATCGTCATCGGGCATATCGCCGCGGGCACGAAGTCAATCCGGGTCGGTGCGGGTGGCATCATGCTGCCGAACCACTCTCCTCTCGTGATCGCCGAGCAATTCGGCACGCTGGCAACCCTGTTTGACGACCGTATCGATCTCGGGCTCGGCCGAGCGCCCGGCACTGACCAGCTGACCGTCCGGGCATTGCGGCGATCGCCGGCTTCCGCCGACAGTTTTCCGCACGACGTGCTCGAATTGCAGGCACTGCTCGCGCCGGCACACCCCGAGCAGGCCGTCCGAGCCGTGCCGGGGGCGGGCACGCGGGTGCCGCTGTGGATACTCGGTTCGAGTCATTTCGGTGCGGCGCTCGCCGCCGAGCTGGGACTACCCTATGCCTTCGCCGCCCATTTCGCACCGCAGCAGTTGCTGACCGCGCTCGAGATCTATCGCAGCCGCTTCAAACCGTCCGATCAGCTCGACCGCCCCTATGCCGTCGTCGGCGTAAACATCATTGCCGCCGAGACGAACGATGAAGCACGGCGCCTGGCAACGACGCAGCAGATGTCCTTCACGAACCTGGTGCGCAACCAGACCCGCGGCCTCAGCCAGCCGCCGATCGACGACATCGAGGAATACTGGACGCCGGCTGAAAAAGCGCAAGTATCGCAGATGCTCTCCCGTTCGATAGTCGGTGCGCCCGAGACGGTTCGCAAGGGTATCGCCGCACTTGTCGAAGAAACCGGCGCGGACGAACTGATGGTCGTGTCGGACGTTTATGAGCACCGTGCGAGGCTGCACTCGTTCGAGCTGATCAGCCGGACGCAATACTGATCGGTTCCGGCCGACGTCACGCGGGGCACTGCGCCGGCGAACACGCGGCCGGCTTTTTTTCAAGAGTGACAGGACGCCGATGAACCCGGATACTCCCCGGCCTTTCAGCTCGTGCATGGGGATCACAATGTTTCGCAATGTCCGCTTCTTTCGGTTGAACACCGCTTGGCCCGAATCGGAGCAGGCGCTGTCGGAACAGCTCTCCAGCTCGGCATTTACGCCCTGCGGACCCTACTCCGAGCGCAGCGCCGGGTGGGAGCCGCCGACGGGAGACCCGGATGGGCTGCTTGCCCGGCGCGTCCATGGCGCGGATCTCCTGCGGCTGCGCACTCAGACGCGCCTCCTGCCGGCGGCTGCGATCGATGATGCGCTGGAAACGCGGGTCGAGGAATGGCGCGAGCGCATGCAGATGGAGCCGTCCCGTCGGGAAAAGCGCAAGCTCAAGGCACAGACGCGGGACGAGCTACTGCCGAAAGCGCTTCTCAAGTCGCAAAGAACACGAGGCTTCGTCATTGCCTCGGAACGCCTGCTGGCCGTGGACACGCTATCCGATGCGCGAACCGAGCAATTTCTCGAGCACCTGCGCGCTTCCCTCGGCACCGTCGACGCGGTGCCGCTGGCGTTCAATC
>DATABW010000063.1:0-3475 GCA_036259375.1 Woeseiaceae bacterium | reverse complement strand
GTGCGATCTCACTATCCGGCAGATGGCGGGCGAGATCCCGGACCTTGTCGACAACCGCTGCCGGATATCTGTTAGCGATCATCGGAAAGCGTACTTTTCTGGACCCGGTTCGATAGTGCCTCTTCAGTGCGGTGAAGCTTGAGCCGAAGGTAATCGAGGTAACCGGCTGGCATGGGCTGTTGCTGCAGTTCAGCAATCACAGAGTGGAAGTAGGCCAGCGAGCGAATCGGTGACAGCGGCGGGCGGTCGGCAGGGCGGATGAGACGACGCAGGGACGCGAGCAACAGCGCCGCCTCGACCAGCGGTAAGGAAACACCTTGCTCATGCAGTTTGCGTGCGAGCGCCTCGTCAGCGGGACTCGCCCGCATCGGCGTATCAGGCAGGTCGAGATAAAGCATGAGCACGGCGGCCACATAGGCGGACCCGGCCGCGGAGGTCATTTCTTCCTCCGCCGGGCGGCTGTTTCCTGTTCGCTTTCGCGCTTGCGGTAGCTGTCGCCCTCGATGACGGTAACGTCAGCGTGGTGCAGCAACCGGTCGAGCAGCGTGACGATGCAGGTCGCGTTCGGGAAGACTTCGTTCCACTCTTTGAAGGGTCTGTTCGTCGTGAGGATGAGCGGCTTGCGCTCGTAACGCCGGTTGACGACTTCGTAAAGTAAGTCGGCGGCCTTGTCATCGAAGGAAAGATACCCGACCTCATCCACGCACAACAATCCAACGTTGGCGTAAGTGCGCAGCTTCTGGCGCCGGCCTTCGGGCGACTGGCGGTGGAGTTCTTCGAGCAGCGCGGCGGCCGAGCGGAACAGGACCGAGTGGCCTGCCAGCACGGCAGTATGGCAGATGTTCTGAGCGATCATCGTTTTGCCCAGCCCGTTGCGTCCGACCAGGACGAGATTACGGGCCTCGGGCATAAAATCCAGCGTCAGGGCGCGCTCGATGATGTCTCGTTCAATCCGGGCGGGCCATGTCCATTCGAAGTCGGCCATGGGTTTGAAGCGCTTGATGCCGGAGAGCCGAAGACGACGTTCGAGGCTGCGGCGCGAGCGTTCGGCGACCTCCTCCTGCACCATGTGCTCGAGTATCTGACGAGGCGACCAGCGGTCCTTCGCAGCGCGTGCGAGGAAATCGTCGAGTTGCGCGGGCAGCGCGCGCAGGCCGATCTGCGTGAGTTGGGCCGTCAGGCTATTGTTCGTCATCGGCTTCGGTGCGGGCGAGCTCATCGTAGGTCTCCAGGTCGTGAGGACGAACATCAACGCTCTGTGCTTCGGGGTGACTGCTGAGATCGAGCACCACACGCTGGCGCCGCGGCTGACGCCGAAGCAGCCAGGCAACCGAGCAGGCGCGGGGTGTGTCACGCTCGAGCGCTTCGACGATGGCGCGGCGCAGAGCCGCGGGACCGTACTCCTCAAGGAGTTTGAGCAGCTGGCCGGTCTGGTTGCCGGCTGACTCGCCCTGGGCGAAGGCAAGGTCGAGAAGCGTTTTGGATTCCGGTACGGCCTGCTCCAGACGGCCGCCGGGCGTGCCGTGAAACGCCTTGCGCTTGATCTTCAGCAGCGCTTCGCGGTGAGCGGGGTCGAGCACCTGTTGGTTCCGGTCGTAAGTGCGTGCATGGCGGGCAATCTCGACCGCGCCGTCCAGCAGGCGCACCGTCGTGTCGGAGGCCACAAGCGTCAGTGGGCGGCCAACGGCGTCGGGCGGAATCGAATAGTCGTTCAGGTCGAAGCGGACATAGATCGCCTTACGCGAACAGACGGCCTCAATGCGGTCCGTGCCGAACGGATGCAGGGCAAGCGGCATCAGGCGTGGCTGTTCCTCGGTGAAAACCTCAGCCACCGTGCGGCCGTCTTCTCCCGGCCAGCGGCGCTGATGGGCAACCTCGTCGCGCCACCGCCATGCCTGCCGGTTGCATTCGGCCAGCGTGGTAAAGGTCCGTCCGGCCCAGAACGAGTCGCGCACATAGCGAACGGCCCGTTCCACGCGTCCTTTCTGATTTCCGGCGCGGACCTGACAGGCCCGGGGAGCGAAGTGGTAATGGGCGCTGAGTTCCAGCAGGCGCGGGTTGAACTGAACGTGCCCGCCGCGCCGCTCCAGCACGGCCGATTTCAGGTTGTCGTAGAGCAGGACGCGAGGCTGTCCGTTCCATGCCTCAAAGGCGTGCACATGGCCGCGCAGGAAGTTTTCCGTGGTCTGGTCGAAGAAGAACTCCAGATACAAGGCGCGCGACCAGGACAGCGTCATGAGGAAGCAGGACAGGGCGCGGCGGGCGCGGCCGACCATGACATGGCCGAAGTGCGCCCAGTCGACTTGCGCCTGCTCGCCGGCAAATGCGTCCAGACGCAGGAACGGCTCGCGGATCTGAGGGCGCAGGCGCGTCACCGCGCGGCGTAACTGGACGACGCTGCCGCTGTACCCGCGATCGCGAATCATGTGAAAGATGCGTGTGGCGCGCAATCGCGGGTGTTGCTCGAGTGTTTCGCGGATGAAGCCGAGATATGGATCCACCACCGATGGCCGCACAGGCTGCCCACCGCCGAGCCGCTGCGTTTCGATGGCGTTGCGTACCGTGTCCGGATGCAGATTGAGTTGCCGCGCAATGGTGCCGATCTTCCAGTGCTCGGCATAGAAATAGCGCCGAATCCCGGCGCGAACTTCGGGACTGATCATCGGGTTGTCTCACCTTCGTCGTGGAATCGGTGGGAACGGATCGATGAACCGGCCCATGCGCCCGCAAATGCGGCATCGCAACTGCACGCCCGGCTCGCTTTGCGGCCGGAGCGGGCGCCGAGAGGCGACGTATACCTGTGCGATTTCCGTCGCAGCCGGTTCCCCCGGCCCACAAGCAGATATTGCCGAGCAAGTGATCGAAAGTGAACCCTGATCCGTCACGCGGGCTTGCGCGCGGCGGCACCGGTATTGCCGCTGCCGGTCGCGATGGTCCAGCCGCCCTTCCGGGCTCCGCTGGTGTCTGCGATTGGCCGCACGCCGCTGCCGCCGTCGTGCCTGATCCCGGCAGGCGACGCTGCAGTAGCGCTGTCCCCGGTCGCAATGGGAACAGAGAAAGAACGTCGCAAGGCAATCCCTGAGCAGGCAAACCCGTTGCCGGAGAACTGCTTCCCCATGCGCCACCATGCGTGTCCGCAAGGCGGCTCTGGACATCGGCAGCCGCTTCGTGGCACCTTGAAACCAGCTTGTTGTGGTGACCTGACGAAGGTTGCCCTGCCGGAACCCCGTCGCTCCAACGGCGGGGTTCCTCTCCGCTTCCCGCCTTTCAGGTCACATTACAACGCTGCTGATGATCGGACGGATGATTGCGCCTTCGGCGCAGATGATGTTGCTCGCCTCCGGCCCGCGTTCAGAAAACTACGTTTTCAGATGATCGCTGACAGTAAAGAGCACCGCTACTTCAGTGTTGTCGAGAGCCGCCGTATCGGCCCAGGCAAGGTGGCGCATCGATCGGTGGTTTATCTGGGTGAGAT
>DATABW010000062.1:0-2008 GCA_036259375.1 Woeseiaceae bacterium | reverse complement strand
GTGCACGGGACGAAGGTTTCGTCCACCGCGCCGGCTGTCAGTCTGCCGATGTTGTGGAAGTGAAAGCCGTCGACGTCCTTCTCCGGGGCGACGGCCTGCGTGATCTTCTGCTCGTCGAGGTGCCCCGGCAGAGGCAACTGCACGAGAATCCCGTGTATGGCGCGATCGGCATTGAGCCGCTCGATCAACGCGAGGACTTCGCTCTCGGTGCTGTCGGCAGGTAGTGTGTGCTGCACGGAATGGAAACCGCAGGATCGGGCGGTGCGGGTTTTATTGCGGACGTAAACCTGGCTCGCGGGATCGTCGCCGACGATGATGACGGCCAGGCCCGGTTTCACATTGTGGCGCTCCAGCAGTTCTACCGCGCCTGCGGAAACCGCCTCCGACAGTCTCGCTGCTTTTGCCTTGCCGTCGATGAGCGTTGCACCTGCCATTGATGATCCTTGGGTTCTGTTGCGGGAAACAGTTGCGGAAGCGCGGTCCGAAGCGCGCAAGATAGTACCCGCTCGCGCCGTGACACGTAAACCGCGGTGGATTCGCGTTGCAAGCTTGACAGGACGGGCGAGTTCGGGTCATTCGTGGAAACCCGTGTAAAGGAGATCATTACGTGACGGAAGACTGGCTGGGCCGCTGGAGAGAAGGCAGGATCGGCTGGCACGAGCCGACCGGCAACGCGGCGCTGAAAGAGTACTGGCCGGATCTGCCGGCCGGCGCCACCGTGCTCGTGCCGCTCTGCGGAAAATCCGTTGACCTCATATGGCTGGCAGACCGAGGCTTCGCCGTCACCGGGATCGAGCTCTCGCGCATAGCGGTCGAGTCGTTCTTTTCGGAGCAGGACTTGACCTACCGGGTCGAGCGCCGCGGTGCGTTCGACGTGTACCGGGCCGACGCGCGGCCGGTAACGCTGTACTGCGGCGATTTTTTCGAGTTTCGCGGCGGGCCATTCGACGCACTGTTCGATCGTGGCGCGCTGATCGCGTTGCCGGGTACGATAAGGCCGCGGTACGTGCAGCACCTTCAGCCGCTGCTCAAGGCCGGTGCATCCATGCTGGTCCTTACGCTCGAATACGAACAGTCGCGCGCCGCCGGTCCGCCATTCGCCGTGCTGGACGATGAAATACGGGGCTACTGGCCCGACCTGGAGCGCATCAGTGCGACCAATGATATCGACAACAGCCCACCGAAGTTCCGCGAGGCGGGACTCGATCGCGTCGTGCAGGCAGTTTGGCGTTCGCCATAGGTTCGGCGAAGCGTAAAACGTCAGCGCAGCGCGATTCCGGCGAAGACCACGAGCCACAGCACGAGCAATACGATCCAGCTCAGCGCAAACAGCCGGAATCTGAGCATTACCCTGTTCGAGGTCAGGTGCACCCAACTGTGGGCTGCCCGGAGCAAAACGTAAGCCCAGGCCAGAAGGACCGGCAGCCATCCCGAGTGCTGTGTCGTGTAGGCGATGAGCACGATCACGTACAACAGGACCGGCGCTTCGAACAGATTCCTGACGTGCCGCGCATGAACGCGCAATACTTCCGGCTCCTCCTGGCCGCGAAAATCCTTGAAAAATCGTGGGTCGATTTCGCCGCGCCTGATCGCGCCAAAGCGAACGTAGCCGAGCCGGAACACGCACACGGCCGTCAAGACGAAGAGCGCCAGTGCCGGATATAAAATGCTCATCGCGGGTTCCCCCTGTTGTTTTTCGGCAAGTTGTTATGCCAGTGCCGGCGCCGCGCAGCGCATGCTCAGTCTGCGGGCGCGGCCAGCTCTTCGACCGAACCGAGGATGTACTCCAGCATCAGCCGATCGCTAAGGTCGTGCGCGTCCTGCCTCCGGAAATTTTCCGTCGTGACCACGGCGGCAAGCTCCAGCTTTGGAACGACGTACACCTTGTTTCCGCCGGTGCCCGACATGAAGTACACGGCCAGCGGCGGCTCGGCAAGCGGCACCTGCGTCAACCACCAGAGATAGCCGTACTCGACCCCTTCCTCGATGCCGACCTGTGGCGTCACCG
>DATABW010000061.1:0-7962 GCA_036259375.1 Woeseiaceae bacterium | reverse complement strand
CACTTCCGTCCAGAAGTCCGCGGTGGTTGGATCCACGTCGCCCGCCTCGGCGCGCAGCATCATGAAATCGTAAGCTGCCCGGAAGCGCCGGTTATCCAGGAACTTGAGCGCGCGGCGGCCACGCTGCACGGCGAAGCGCGGCTGCAGCGCCAGCATGTCGCGCATGGGTGCCGTAAAGCGGCGCGGGATGGAGATGCGCGATTGCTGCATCAGCGCGATTTCCTGCGCCGCGAGCGCAATCGATTCCGTTTCCGAAATCTGCTGCTCCGACCGGAGCTGCTCCGCGAACCGGCGTACGGGGGCCCACAGGAACACGCCGAGGAGGAACATGGGCGTCACGGCCAGGCCTCGCGCGACACGCTCATCGGTGCTCGCGAGCGCTTTTTCGACGAAGCGGCCGAAATCAGCGTCCCGCTCCAGCGCTTCGGCGGTTTCCGGGAAGAGCAGGTCGAACAACCGGTGCTCCCACAGCAGCTCGAAAGTCCGGCGCGCGTGCCCGAGCTGGAATAATTTCAGGAATTCGTCGAATAGCCGCGCCGGCGGCACGTTTCGCAGGAGCCCGCGTCGTTCCGCGATGGCATCGGCTACGCTTTTGTCGATCGTGAAATCGAGCTTGGCCGCGAAGCGGATCGCGCGCAGCATCCGCACCGGGTCTTCCCGCAGCCGCTGGTGGGGGTCGCCGATCATCACCAGGCGGCGGGCGCGGATATCCGCCACGCCGCCGACGTAATCCCAGATGCTGAAATCCGCGATGTTGTAGTAGAGCGCGTTGCAGGTGAAGTCGCGCCGCCACACGTCCTCTTCGATGCTGCCGTAGACGTTGTCGCGCAGGATACGTCCTTCCTGGTCGTGCTCGACGTCGGAATCGTCGCCGGCGGTCGCCGCGCCGCGGAAGGTGGCCACCTCGATGATCTCCCGCCCGAAGCGGATGTGGGCGAGGCGGAACCGGCGGCCGATCAGCCGGCAATTGCCGAACAGCGCCTTCACCTCCTCGGGGTGGGCGTCGGTCGCGATGTCGAAGTCCTTCGGGTGCAGCTCCAGCAGGGCGTCGCGCACGCTGCCGCCCACCAGGAACGCCTGGAAACCGGCGCTGTTCAGCCGGTACAGTACTTTCAGCGCGCTGTTGGAAATGTCGGCCCGGGAGACGTTATGCGACGGGCGGGGGATGATGTCGGGTTCGATGGCTTTCTGGATCCCGCTGATTTTCAATAGAAACGGCCGCTTGAGGTCTGGATTCGGGCCCGTATAATAGCAGCCCCCGCAGGGCCGGGGCATAAAAGCAGGACTCAGCGCTCCCTTCGTCTAGTGGTTCAGGACGCCGCCCTCTCACGGCGGTAACACCGGTTCGAATCCGGTAGGGAGTGCCACTCTTCGCCGCTATTCGGAGACGCCACTTCCGCGGCAATCCAGGCAAAGCGCTTCAGTCGATCCACGACAATACGGCCCCGATGAGGCCGCCGCTCATCAGCACCCCCACCGCCACGACACTCAGGATGGAACCCGGACGCCGCGATGACGGATCGTCCAGGTAACCCTTGCGGTACACGAAGCGGCCGGCGATGAACAACAGCCCGACGAGCGCGCCGGACAGCGCATGCACGTACCAGCCGAAGAGCCACAGCGCCGGCAAAAAGACCATCAGCAGCTCCAGCGTGTTCTGGTGCACGCGAAAGCTGCGGTCGAACTCGGGGTGACCGGAAACGGCCGGGGCTTTGATGCCGTGACGGACCCTCGTTACGGAGACGTGATAACCGAACCAGAAGTACTGGATGAGGGCGAGCGCGGTTACGATGGCGACGGGTTCCATTATTGTTCTTCCCCTTCGTTTCTGTTCAGTGCTTCCGCTGCGGCCTCGGAGCCAGTGCAGGTCGCCCGTGAGACGGGCTCCTGCAGGGGCGATTGTGAGTCCGGTGCGCGATGATCCATTTCGTTCCGGTTGCCATAGTACAATAGCGGCACCTGGTTGCCGGCAGTCTTGTCGGGTCTGAACAAGAAACCTGAAACAAGAATGACGACCGCCGACACCGCCCTGTCCCGCTTTGCGTTTCGCGTGCTCGGGGTCGAGCGACGCGAGTACGTCGCGGTCCTCTGGTCCTTCGCTTATTTCTTCTGTCTGCTGGCCGCGTATTACATGCTGCGTTCGGTGCGCGAGACGATGGCGATCGTCAGCGGCGTCGAGAACATTCCCTGGCTCTACACCGGCACTTTTACCGTGATGCTGCTGGCGACGCCGGTGTTCGGCTGGATTGCATCGCGCTTCCCGCGCCGGACATTCCTTCCCTGGGTCTACTACTTTTTCATCGCCAACATCCTGCTGTTCTTCGCGGCGTTCACCGTGCCGGGCGAAGCGCTGGACACGGTCTGGGTCGCGCGCGCTTTCTTCGTCTGGCTGAGTGTCTTCAACCTGTTCGTCGTCTCCGTGTTCTGGAGCTTCATGGTCGATATCTACAGCCGCGAACAGAGCCGCCGCCTCTTCGGCATCATCTCGGCCGGCGGTAGCACGGGTGCGTTCCTGGGCCCCCTGCTGACGAGCGTCGTCGTCGTCCCGATCGGCTGGGAAAACCTGTTACCGCTGGCCGCGCTGCTGCTTGCGGTGGCCGTGTACTGCGTCCATCGGCTGCGGCGGTGGTCGCACGCCCAGGCGGCACAGGAAGGCGGGCCGCCCCCCGGCGGCTCCCGGCCGCTGGGCGGAAGCGCCCTGGCCGGCGTCCGGCTGGTGCTCACCACGCCTTACCTCGCCGCGATTGCGGGCGCGCAGGCATTCGTCAACATTCTCGGGGTCGCGATCTACGTCTACATGGCGCAGCTCGTCAGCCAGAGTTTTCCCGATACCGACCAGCAGACGCGCGTATTCGCCCTCATCGACGCCTGCTCCAACATCCTCGCGTTCGTCGGACAGCTCCTGCTCGTGAAGCTGGCCGTGCAACGGCTCGGGATGGCCATGACCCTCGCCATACTGCCCCTCGTTACCCTGGTGGGCTTCGCACTTCTCGCCGCCAATCCTGTCTTTATAGTGATCGCCGCGTTCCAGGTGGTTCGGCGCGGAATCGGTTACGGCATTTCAAAACCGGCAACCGACATGCTCTACTCGGTCGTGTCTCGTGAGGCGAAGTACAAGGCCAAGAACTTCGTCGAGACCGCCGTCTGGCGCGGCAGCGACCTGGTCGGGGTGTGGACCGTCCGCCTGATGTCCGGCCTCGGCCTGACCGGCGTTGCCCTTGCCTGCGTGCCGCTGGCCGCCCTCTGGAGTGTGGTCGCGATGTGGATCGGCCGCGATTATCGGCGCCGCGGCGGTTACGAGGAGGCGCTTGCGCATGAACAAAGCTGATGCCTGGACCCGCCGGGACATCGTCCGGCTCGGCCTCGCCGCGGGGCTGGCGCCGCCTTTTGCATTCGGGAGCCAAACGATGATCGAAAGACGCATTCCGGTTTCAGGCGAAGCACTGCCCGTCATCGGCCTCGGCACCTGGCAGGTATTTGACGTGCCGAGCACCCCTCAAGCGCTGCAAGGGCCGCGGCGTATCGTCGACCTGCTGGTGGAACACGGCGGCAGCGTGGTCGACTCTTCGCCCATGTACGGACGCTCCGAAAAGGTGGTGGGCGACGTCATCGAGTCTGGCATCGACCGGAACGACCTCTTTCTCGCGACCAAGGTCTGGACGGACGGCAAGGTCTCCGGCATGCAGCAGATGGAACGGTCTGCCGAGCTCATGAACACGAAAGTGATCGACCTCATGCAGGTGCACAACCGCCGCGATCTCGACGTGCACCTCGAAACCATCCGCCAGTGGCAGGCGCAGAAACGGATTCGCTACAGTGGCGTCACCGATTACCAGGAGAGCGCGCTGGACGAGATGGAAGCGCTCATGAAGCGGCACCGGCCGAACTTCATCCAGATCAATTATTCCCTCGGCGAGCACGCGGCGGATGACCGGGTGCTGCCGCTGGCGCAGGACCTCGGCATCGCCGTGCTCATCAACCGGCCCTTCATGAGCGGCCGGCTGTTTCGGGCGGTCCGCGGCCGAGAGCTGCCGGACTGGGCATCGGACCTGGCCGGCAGCTGGGGCCAGTTCTTCCTCAAGTTCATCGTCAGCCAGGCCGCCGTGACCTGCGTCATCCCGGCGACCAGCGACCCTGAGCACATGGTGGACAACCTGGGCGCCGGATTCGGCGAGCTGCCGGATGCGGCAATGCGCGCGAAGATGATCCGCTTCATCGGCGACGTTTGAGCGCAATGGACAACGCCAGCCTCGGAAGGCGAATGGGTGCGATCCTCTATGATTCCCTGCTCGTGCTCGCGCTCATGTTTCTCGGCACACTGCCGTTCGTCGCCGTGCGAGAGGGCGAATCCGTCGCGCCGGGTAACCTGGCCTACCAGCTGACGATGCTCCTCGTCGTTTACCTGTTTTTCATCGGCTTCTGGGCCGGCTACGGCCGCACGCTCGGCCTCCAGTCCTGGCGCTTGCGTATCGAAGCAATGGACGGGCGCAAGCCGTCGCTGTGGCAGGCCACTCTCCGCTTCTTCGCGGCGATCCTGTCGTGGCTGCCGGCAGGTCTCGGGTTCTGGTGGCAGCTCAGGGACCCGGACCGGCTGGCGTGGCATGACCGCTTGTCGGGTACGCGATTGCGGTATTACCCGGCGGCGCCCGGGGAGGCGGTCAGCGGACGCGGCTGAGAGCGAATGCCGTGACGATGACCAGCGCCACGGACGGCAGCCAGCTCACAACCGCGGGATCGAGATTGAAGACCTGGCCCGAGTTCGCCAGCATCTCGCTCGCGAGAAAGTACAGCAATCCGATCAGCACGCCGATGACGAGACGCGTCCCGTGGCCGGCTGAGCGCAGCGAGCCAAAGACGAACGCGAGCCCGAGCACCGGCATCACGATGACCGTCACGGTCCGAGCAACCCGTGACCAGAGTTCCGTCTGGTAGCGCTCCGCCGTCAACCCGTTCGACTGGAGATAATTGATGTAGCTGATGAGCCCGCGCGCCGAGAGACTGATCGGCTTGACCAGCGTGATGCCGAGCAGCTCGCTGTCGATCTCGAACGACTCCACGGCCAGCGACGATTCCACCACTTGCACACCGCCGTCGACGAATCGCGTCGCGCGAAAGTTCTCGAGTATCCATTTGTCGTCTTCGTCGATGCCTGCGTTCTCCGCGCGGGCGACGGACTGCAGCGAATTGTCGTCGTAAAATCGAAAAAGGTAGATCCCGCCGAACTCGAATTCGGTGTTGATGCGTTCGAGATGCAGGATAACGGGGCCGTCCTTCACCCACGTCGCATTATCGAAATCCTCCTGTTGTTCGAATATCGCTTCATTGCGCATATGACGCGCGAAATAGTCGAGCGGCGGTCCGATGTATTCCCCTATCAGCGCCGTCACGATCATCAGCACGAAGCCCGCGATGGCGACCATGCCGATCAGGCGCCTCACTGAAACCCCGGCCGTGCGCATCACCACCAGTTCACTGCTGGTCGCGAGACCGCCCAGTCCCAGCAACGCGCCGATCAGCGCCGCTATCGGCAGCATCTCGAACGAGAGTTGCGGCAGCCGCAGCGCCGCGAACAGCAGGGCCTGCGGAATGCCGAAATCGCCCTGCACGTTGTCGAGCTGCCCGATGAATTCGAACAGACCCGCCAGTGCGAGCAGCACCAGCAGCACGAGCGCCGTGCTGCTCAGGATCGTGCGCAGGAGATAGCCGGTCAGTATGCCCAGCATCAGGTCAGCGCCTGCGCAACCGGCGCAGCAGGCCGTTATTGACGGCGAGCAGCCCCAGCGCGAGCCCCAGCATCAGGCCGTGCACCCACCAGAGACCTACCGGCAAGGGCACAGTGCCCTGCTCCAGCCACGCCTTGCCCGCGCTCAGCAGGTTGAAATAGATGATGAATACCAATAGTCCGATTGCAATCCTGCCGTAGCGTCCCTGTCGCGGCTGGCTGCGGCTCAAAGGCACGGCCAGGAGCGCCAGGATGACGGTCGCGACCGGTATCGCCGCGCGCCAGTGCAGTTCGGCCGCTTCCAGGGTCGTCGCCGGAGTGAGCAGGTCGGCGGTCGCCATTTCTTCAGGATCGAGCGTCGGTTCCTCGACGCGCGGCAGGCGATACGGAATGCCGTGCTCGCCGAATTGCATCACGCGGAACTCCGTCGTGCCGGGCACGCCTTCATAGCGGCTGCCGTCATAAAGCACGAGGTACCGGGTATTCGGGTCGGTCGTCTGGCGTTGCTCCCCGCGCTCGGCAACGACGACTTCGATGCGCCCCGATTCGAAACGCCGCTGGAGGAACACGTTCTCGACGGCGCCCGATGCGGAAACGTCCTCCGCATACACCACCGCGCCGTCCGTGCTGGTCGAGGTGAACTGGCCGGGCTCGATGCTGGCGAGGTCGGCCTGGCGGCGCGCCTCGAGGCCTATTCGTTCGACCGCGACGAGCGCTTTCGGCCCGACGTCCATCGCGATCCAGCCCACCGCGCCGGCGAGCGGCAGCACGAGCCACACGAGCGGCCTGTAGACGCTGCCCGGGCCGACGCGGCAGGCCATCATCGCGGGCATTTCGCTGTCGCGATAAAACCGCCCCATCGCCAGCATGATCGACAGGAACACGCCGATCGGAATCAGGATCGTCAGGTATTGCAGCGCGGTCAGCCCGATCACCTGGAATACCGCGTCCTTCGGCAGGTTGTCCTTGGCCACTTCCCCGAGCACGCGGGCGAACTGGTTGGTGAGCAGAATGAACAGCAACACGCCGGTAACGCCCAGCCACGTCTGCGCGGTCTCGCGAAAGATGTAACGATCGAGAATGCGAAACATCGAGGCGACGGCGATCCGGGATCAATTAACCAAATGCGAGCGAATCGGGTAGACTAGCGGTTTTGACAGGTCCGGGACAGCCCCGGAGCCGGACTTGCTGTTTTTGCCCTTTCTGCGAATGACAAAAACAGCAAGCCCGGCACCCATCTGACCGCCAACAATAAGAATCACGTCGGGAACGCCGACCGCGAGTCGCTCGTCGCGTCATAGCTGTCGCGAAACAGGGAGATTTTGTCATCGGCCCCGCGTCGGACAAGGCAGAACCTATGGAGTATTTCACGACGACCAGCAGCGCAGCGCGGCGCGGCGGAGGCTGCCTCGTGGTCGGCATCTATGAAAAAGGCGAGCCCGGCCGGGCCGCCTCCGATATCGACAGCGCCAGCGGCGGCGCCATCAAGCGCCTCATCAAATCGGGAGATCTGTCCGCCAATGTCGGCGATGCGCGCGTGCTGACCGGGCTGTCGAACGTCCGGGCGCAGCGGGTCGTCGTCGCCGGACTCGGCCCTCGAGAGAAGTTCGGCGTGCCGGCCTTCCGCCAGGCGCTCGAGGCTTCGTTGTCCGCGCTGAAGGGCAGCAGGACCGAAGACGTCACCAATTACCTCACGCTCGAGGACGCAGGACCGGCTAACGCGTATTACCTCGCGCGATTCACGGTGGAGACGATCGGCAACGGCTTGTACAGCTTCACGGCAATGAAGAGCAGCCGCAGAAAGAGCGCGATTCCGCTGAAGAAGATCGGCCTCGCGCTGAAAGCAGCCGGCGATCGCGCCGCCGTGGAGAAGGGCGCGGAACACGCCGACGCGATTGTCCGGGCCACGTCGCTCGCGAAGGACCTCGGCAATCTTCCTGCCAACGTCTGTACGCCGGCCTACCTCGCCCGGACGGCGCAAAGGCTCGCGCGCGAGGATGCGCGCCTGCAGACGCGCGTACTCGGTGAGTCCGAGATGAAGCGCCTCGGCATGCATTCGCTGTTGTCGGTTACCAGGGGTACCGATGAGCCGGCCAAGCTCATCGTCATGCAATACAAGGGCGCGGGCCGGCAGAACCCGATCGTGCTGGTCGGCAAGGGCATTACGTTCGACACGGGCGGCATTTCGCTGAAGCCTGGACCCGGCATGGACGAGATGAAATTCGACATGTCCGGCGCCG
>DATABW010000060.1:0-4733 GCA_036259375.1 Woeseiaceae bacterium | reverse complement strand
ATGCCAGGCATTTGCCGCCGCCTTCCGGGCAATACTCGCCGGCGCCGTACGCACCTGTCAGGCTGGTCGATATCCGCGAAAGCTCCTTGCGCTTGGCCGGGTCGCCCGGCGCCGGCTCGGAGGTGCCGAGCTTCAGCAGGCCAAGGGCCCGGGCGGTTTCCGGCGCGAGTTCCTCGTCCGCATACCTCAGCGACTCCTGGACCGTGCGGCTGTGCCATGCCGCGTATTCCTGCTTGGCCAGCGAGTTGAGCAGCGCGGTATCGGGGGTGATGTAGGTTGCCCTTACCCACGCTGCCGCCTGGATGCCGGGCGCCAGCTCGATGATCTCCTGGTTGACCCGGTCGACGAACTGTTCCGCGGTTTCCGCTTTCGCTTCGCCGTCTTCGGAATCGGCTTCGCCGGAACTGCAGGCGCTAATCACGGCGGCGGCGGCGAGAATCACCAGGGAGGCGGGTATTCGCCCGCTCTGCCGGAAACTGCGCACGTATGTCATATGCCTTGCCTTCAGGTGATGCCGTCCATCAATTTTTTGAGCGGCTTGGTGAAAATGAGAAATATGATGCCGGTGCCGCCGGTCGTCAGCACGATCTGCCAATACTGTGCCGGGAATGCCTGCAGGTCGTTCGGGTCGAATTCGCCCGCGATCTGGCCGGCGATCAGGTTGCCGAGCGCCGTGCCCAGAAACCAGATGCCCATCATCTGCCCGACGTAGCGCTTCGGCGCGAGCTTGGTAGTGGCCGAGAGGCCGACCGGCGACAGCGCCAGCTCGCCGAAAGTGTGGAACAGGTACGTGAAGATCAACCAGGTCGGCAGCGCCTTGCCGCCGTCGGCGACGATCATGGATGCGCCGACCATGGTGAGGAACCCGAGCGCCAGCCCCAGCAGCCCGAAACCGAACTTCGCGGGTGTTGAGGGGTTCAAATTCCGCTTCGCGAGCGACACCCACATCCAGGCGAAGACGGGCGCAAAGATGATGATGAACATCGAGTTCAGCGACTGGAACCAGGTAGAGAACAGGGTGAATCCGTCGAATTCGAGTTGCGTGTAACGGTCGGCGAAGATGTTGAGCGAGCTGCCGGCCTGCTCGAAACCCGACCAGAACATGGCGGCGCCGATGAAGAGCGCGATGATGACGATCATCCGCCGCTTCTCCATGCGATCCAGGTGGCCGAACATGAAAATCCATGCGAAATACAGGACCGCCATGCCGACGATTACGTACGTGGTGCGCCGCGCTAACCGCTCGGGCTGGAAGCTGATGACGCCTGCCATCGCAAGTGCGACGACGACGGCGAGAATGCCGAGAACGGCGGCAATGACGGTCCAGGCCCGGCGGCGTATACGCGCATCACGCGCCGGATCGCCGGTCGAATGCGGCTCCAGCCCGGCTGTGCCCAGGTACTGCTTCGTCAGGCGGAACTGGATCACCCCGAACAGCATGCCGACGCCGGCCGCGGCGAAGCCGTAATGCCAGCCGAAGGTCGCACTCTGGCCGAGTGTGCCGCAGACGAGCGGACCCAGCAGGGCACCGACATTGATACCCATGTAGAAAATGGTGAAGCCGCCGTCGCGCCGCGGGTCGCCCGGCGCGTACAACTCACCCACGACTGCGCTGACGTTCGGCTTCAGTAACCCGGTGCCGAGCACCACAAGCAGCAGCCCCGAGAAGAATGCATAGACGGAGGGCACCGCCAGCACGAAGTGGCCGGACATGATGATGATGCCGCCGATGAACACGGCGCGCTGCGCGCCCAGCAACCGGTCGGCGATCCAGCCACCCGGCAGGGCGACGAGATACACCGCGGCCGTATAGATGCCGTAGATTGCGGTGGCCTTGGCATCGGTAAGGTCCATCCCGCCGTTCACGACCTGGTCGGTCATGAACAGCACCAGCAGCGCCCGCATCCCGTAGTAGCTGAAGCGCTCCCACATTTCGGTGAAAAACAGGGTGACGAGGCCGCGGGGATGTCCCAGAACCTCCCGCTCCGGCGCCGCGCCGGCCGTCGTTGCGACATTCATCTGGTTATGTGCTCTTCTTCTCTTGTGAGTGTCCGGTTGGGCCCGCAACGGGACACAGGGCTTCCTCGAGCCGGCTACGACACGGCGATCCCCCGCACTGCGCGACGTTGCGGATTTTTCTAGGTGTGCGCCGCATTAAACACGATTCTCGATCGGGTGCAACCGGGGAGCGTCATCCGCCGGCGCCCCTGTTTTCCTCGGGCTCACTGCGGGGCGCGAACACGCGTGACATGATGATGCCGATTTCGAAGAGAAGGTAGATCGGCACCGAAAGCAGGGTCTGGCTGATGATATCCGGCGGCGTCAGGAACATCCCGACGACGAACGCGCCGAGAAAGACATAAGGCCGCGCCCTGCCGAGCTTCTCCGTGGTAGTCAATCCCGTCCACACGATCAGTATCGTAGCGATCGGCACCTCGAAAGCGATGCCGAACGCAAGCACGAGGGTCGTAATGAAGTCGAGGTACAACGCAATGTCCGTCTGCACCTCTACGCCTTCCGGCGCCACCGAGGTGAAGAACTGGAAAATCAGCGGGAACACCATGAAATAGGCGAACGCGACGCCCAGGTAGAACAGCAGGATGCTCGAAGCGAGCAGCGGCAGTGCGAAACGTTTCTCTTTGCGGTACAAGCCTGGCGCCACGAACGCCCATAGCTGGTACAGAACGACAGGCATAGCGACCAGGAGCGCGGCGAAGAACGTGAGCTTGAACGGTGTCAGAAGGGGAGAGGCGACCGCGGTGGCGATCATGGCGTTGCCGGGCAGAACTTCCCGCAGAGGATCCGAGACCACCGCAAAAATCTTGCGCGAAAAGGGCAGCAGCGCAAAAAAGGCGACGCCGACTGCAGCGGTGACTTTCAGCAGTCGCGATCGCAGCTCAACCAGGTGCGACAACAAGGTGCCTTCGGCGAGTGACTCCTCCTCGTCGGCCGCGCCGGCCTTGTCAATGTCGGTCACGGGTTCCGTGCTTTGGCAGGCGGTTCGGCGGGATGCCCCTCCGCGAGACCGGATTCGGATTCAGGCGCGTCGGATCGGGATTCAGCATCAGCCGCCCGCGGATTTCCGGTTCCGGGCACCGCCGCGTCATGGGCGGGGGAGTGCGTATCGTTCTTGTCCTGGGGCCGCGGGGTGTGGGCCGGCGGCGGCAAGGATTGCGAGCGCGGCCTGATGGACAGGTCCTTCTCCAGGTTGATCTCGTCCTCGAGCTGGCGTCTCATGGCGCGGCTCATGCGGCGCGCCTGACCCAGCCAGGTGCCGAGCTGGTGTGCCACGCGAGGGAGGCGTTCCGGACCGAGCACGATCAGTCCGATGAGGAACACCAGGATCAGCTCCCAGAAGCCAATTCCGGACATGGCGATCGATCCGCGCTACTTGCGCTCTTCCTTGGTGGGCTCGTTCACCGGTGTGTTGTCGAAGTCGGCGTCCTTGCGGTCGGATGCGGACTTGTCGTCGAGCTGGTCGGGATCCTTGTCCGCGTCGCTGACGGCCGAGCGAAATCCCTTCACGGCGCTGCCGAGGTCCGAGCCCAGCGTACGCAAGCGTTTGGTGCCGAAAATCGCCAGTACGATCAGCAGCACGACCAGCAGTTCCCATCCGCCGATGTTGGGTATCATCCTTATAGTCTCCCGGGGCGGTGCCCCTGCGGGTACCGCGAACCGCGGTACCGAAAGCCGAATTATACAGTCTAGCAGCACGGCACTGCCGAACGCCCATGCGAGCGGGGCGGGAGCCTGAGCGGCGCTTAGACTATGACTCCAGCCAGAACGTGACCGGCCCGTCGTTGACCAGCGCCACCTGCATTGAGGCGCCAAACACACCGGACCCTACCGCCGGAATCTGCTCGCGACATGCTTCCAGCACGCGCTCGAACAACCGTCGTCCCTCCTCCGGCGGCGCCGCCTTCGTGAAACTCGCGCGGGTTCCCTTGCGGGTGTCGGCCGCCAGCGTGAACTGCGGCACCAGCAGAAGGCCGAGGCCCAGCTCGCCAACGCTGCGGTTCATCCGGCCGGCCTCGTCTGCAAAGACCCGATACGAAAGCAGCCGTTCCGCCAGGCGCCGCGCGTCGGCCTCCGAGTCCCCGCGCTCCACGGCGACGAACACCAGTAGTCCGGGCCCGATCACCGCAATCGTTTCATTCGCCACGGTGACCCGCGCCTCCGTTACCCGCTGCAGCAGCCCGATCATGCTGTTTGTGCCCTCCGCCGGCTGCACCGGCATGTACGGCGTGCAGTTTATGCTGCACTCGTCGAATAACAACGTCTACTCGGCGCCGGCGGCCGTGGCACTCTGGCGCAACCGGGCGTGCTGCCGCAGCGGTTTGAGGCAGGATGCAGGGACCAGGGAGGGCGCAGCCGGGCCCAGCTGCCCGTCGCCCGGGCCAGGGAAGGACGGCCCCGGTCGCAAGACCGGGGTCTCCCCGGCGCGGTCTGCTCCTGCTCATGGTGCACGGGCTGATACTCGCGCACGTTGTCGAAATCTGGGTCTTTTCATTGGCTACTACATCGCAGAGCACTGGTCCGGCCTCGGGCAGATACTGGACGCCGGAGAAAAAGCCAGCTTCCACACTCGACAATCCCACTTTGCTGCCCTGGGTTAACCCGGAAAGCCCTTTCAGCACGTGCATCAGTGAACCATTACAGGTACTAATCCACCTTACTCGAAAAACTTCAAAAGTGGCGAATGATAGACGAGGATATAGGCATTGAAGCCAAAT
>DATABW010000059.1:0-8515 GCA_036259375.1 Woeseiaceae bacterium | reverse complement strand
GCTGCGGTGGTGCCGTTCCCCACGTAATGGATATGACCCGTAAGCAGCATACCATCATCGGTCAGACCGCCGCGAATGAGGATCTGGCTGCCTTCGGCGCCGGTCCAGAGCTGTACCCACTCATCGGTGGCAGCGTCCAGGTAGTTCATGCTCATGCCGGAACCGCCCGTCGCTCCGGTCCAGTTCTCGACCAGCACACAGCCGTTCTGCGCCGACTCGATCCGGTTGTGGCCCGCCAGCCGGCCGTCCGCCGACCGCACTTCCCATTCGCCCACCCAGAAATCGAAAGCGCGGAACGCCTCCTGCTGGCGGCAGGGCGCGGCGTCAGCCGGAGCTGGCGCGACATCGTCGGCCTGTTGGGCGGGCGCGCGGTCAACCGCCAGGGCGAAAGCGAGTGTCATCATCAGAATTGTTGTCTTTTTCATAATGTTGCCCCATGTATTTGCCAGCCAGCGGTAAGACAATGCTGCAGGTCCCGGGTTCGTATTGATGCCGCAATCGGAATAAGCGGGTTCTGGCAGTTGAATACTCCGGAACAGGGACGCAGAATGCCCTCCCCCGGAGAGGTGGCAGAGCGGTTGAATGCACTGGTCTTGAAAACCAGCAAGGGTTAACAGCCCTTCGTGGGTTCGAATCCCACCCTCTCCGCCAGCGCGAGCCGCTAAAAGTCGCGAAAAACAAACAACAAGCAACGGTTCGTTCACGAATCCCGTTATCTCTACCATTCCTGCGTTAGATTGTGTTTAATGGCTGTTCATAACTCCTGCGGGAGGCGTCAGTCACGTGCCAGACAAAGTCGTGCTGCGCAACCTGATGGAGCGGGTGGCTCACGCCGCCTCGCTGCCGGAGGTTTACAGTTGCGCGCTCACCTGCCTGCAGGACACACTGGAGGTTGAGCGATCCTCTTTGCTGGTGTTTGACGAAAACAAGGTCATGCGCTTCGTCGCGTGGACCGGCCTCTCCGATCGTTACCGCGCCGCCGTCGACGGACATTCTCCCTGGAAGCCCGGGGATGCGTCGGCGGAGCCCCTGCTGGTCAGCAACGCCCGCGACGATCCGGGCTGCGCCGACTACCGCGCCATCCTGGAAAGCGAAGACATCCGGGCACTCGCTTTTATCCCGCTCCGCTTCGGCGGCCGGGTGCTCGGCAAGTTCATGCTGTACTACCGTGAGCCGCACGAATTCACGGAAGAAGAAATCGTCATAGCCGAAATCGTCGCCGGGTACGTCGCTTTCGCGCTCGAGCGCTTCCGCACCGCGAGGGAACTCGAGGAGCGGCTGGCGCGCGAGCAGCAGCTGGCCAAAGCCGCGGAAGATGCACGCGCCGCGGCAGAGCGCGCCCGCTCGAGACTGCAGACACTCGCGGAGCTGCACGATGACCTCGCCTCCTCACTGGAACCGGATGCCGCGCTGCGGCTGCTCGCCAAGAGGCTCGCAACGCGCACCGCGGACTATTGCTTCACCTACGCATTCGACGGCCGCTCGATTCGGCGCGTAGGCATGGCGCACCGCGATCCCGAAAAGAAGCGTTACGTCGAGGCACTCGCCGCGGCCGATCCGCCGACGCTGTACGACGATTGGGGTGTCGGCCCGGTGATCCGGAGCGGCGAACCGATGATCACAGCCAACGTGACGCAGGAGTTGTTTGAAAAGAGTCTGCAGAGCAAGTCGCAACGCGACGCCCTGCGCCAGCTGCGCCCGCGCTCAATATTGCTGGCTCCCCTGAAAGCTCGAGGACGCACCGTGGGCGCGATCGCTCTCGTTACCGATGCCTCATCCACCCACGGCTTCGAGCCGGGCGACCTGGAGCTGGCCCGGGAGCTTGCCAGCCATGCCGCACTGCTCATCGACAACTCGCGCCTGTATACGGAAGCCACTTCGGCGATCCGCGCGCGCGACGACATGATCGCCGTGGTGTCGCACGACCTCAGGAATCCGCTGCAGTCGATTGCCAGCGCCGCTGCCGTGTTGCAGCACGACGAAACGGGTGAGCGCCGCGCCGCGAGCGCCGGCGCCATACGGGTGGCGACCGAGCAGATGGAAAGGCTGTTGCAGGACCTGCTGGACATTACGCAGATTGATGCCGGCCAGCTCTTCGTGAAACGGGAAAAGATCGAAGTGGAATTCCTGATGGGCGAAGCTCGCACGATGTTCCAGGAACTCGCGCGCGAACGCTCGATCGATTTACAGTGTTCCGTGGCGCCGGGGCTGCCGCCCATACGGGTCGATCGCGACCGCATTCTCCAGGTGCTGTCGAATCTCCTCGGGAATGCCTTGAAATTCGTCCCGTCCGGCGGACGGATCGAGCTCTCGGCGACCGAAGATGCGGGACGGGTGCGGATCGCGGTCACGGATACCGGGCCCGGGATAGAAGAGAAAAACCTGCCGAAGGTCTTCGAGCGCTTCTGGCGGGCCGACCGACGCAAGGAACGCGGCGCTGGGTTGGGGCTCGCCGTCGCCAAGGGTATCGTGGAGGCTCACGGCGGGGACATCGGCGTGGAAAGCCGCAAGGGACACGGCAGCTCGTTCTATTTCCTGCTGGACGCGGGAACGCCCTCCACCCCGGAAGCTTCCAGACCGGCCGGGCTCGGACCCATCCTGGTCGTCGACGACGACAAGCCGTTCCGTGACGAGATCGTGGAAGTGCTGCGGGACTCGGGCTATGACGTCGTAAGCGCCGGCGACAGCCGTGAAGCGCTCGAATACCTCGCCAGCGAAACGCCACCGTCGCTCGTGATCCTGGACGGCTTGACGCCGCTCATGGACGGGCGGCGGCTCTACGAGGCCGTAAAGGACGTGCCGCAACTGGAATCGGTGCCGATGATCCTCTCCTCGAACCTGCGAAACCTCGAGCTGGACGAGGTTTTGCACGGCGCAGCCTACCTCGACAAACCCGTCCGGCCCAGCCAGTTGCTGGGCCTGGCCGCGGCCTTGTGTCACCGAACCGGTCCGAGCCGTCACCTGAACTGATGACGAAGGGCATCAGCCGCAGGGAATTCGTCATTACGGGCGCGGCCGCAGGTCTCACGGCCGGCACGCCGCTCTCAGGCGGCGCGCAGGAAGCGCGACCGAAGATCCGCAATCGCGTGAAGCCCGTCGTCGTCTCGTCGAGCAACGGCTACACCATGAAGAACGGCGGCAAGCTGAGCTGCGTCGAAACGGCATTCGAGCGCATCGTCAACGGCGATGACGTGCTCGACGCGCTCATCGCCGGTGTCAATATCGTCGAGCTCGATCCCGAAGACGCGAGCGTCGGCTACGGCGGCCGACCCAATGCAGACGGCGTGGTGCAGCTCGACGCCTGCTGCATGCACGGGCCGAAAAAACAGGCGGGCGGCGTCGCCGCACTCGAAGGCGTGCGCACGCCGTCCCTGGTGGCGAAAGCCGTGATGGACCACACGGATCATCATTTGCTGGTCGGCAAAGGCGCACAGACTTTCGCCCGCAACATGGGGTTCCAGATCGAGGACGACCTCAACACGGAAAAGTCGCGCCGACTCTGGCTGGAGTGGAAACGCCGCACGGATCCCGGACACTACCTCGATCCGGAGGAACGCTTCGAAGCCGGGCGCCAGGCCGGGCTCGACATGGTTCGCGAAGGCCTGATCCCCGAGGAAGCGTATTACGGCACCATCAACTGCAACGGCTTGAGCCCGCAGGGACAGATCTGCGGCGTCACGACGACGAGCGGCCTCGCGTGGAAAATACCGGGTCGGGTGGGCGATTCACCGATACTCGGAGCGGGATTGTACGTCGATGGCGACATCGGCGCCGCCGGATCCACCGGACGCGGGGAAGCGAACCTGTACGGGCTCTGTTCGTTCCTCATTGTCGAGGAGATGCGGCGCGGCCGTCATCCGCGCGACGCCGGCATGGAGGCGCTGCGGCGCATCAAGCGCAATACGGTGGAGCCGCGCCTGCTGAACGATCGCGGCGAGCCGAACTTCAACGTCAAGTTCTACATCCTCGACAACGTCGGCCGCTACGCCGGAGTGGCGTTCTATGCTGCCGACGACACGCAGCGCTACGCGGTTTGCACCGAGAACGGCCCCGAGCACCCGATGCTCGAGCCGCTGCTCGAAGGCGCGCCGACGTGATCGCGCCCGTCACATGGTAGAATTCGCTGTCTGACTGGAGAACCACCTGCATGAACCAAAACGTGAATTACCTCGCGCCGGTCTCCGAACTGGCGATCGAGGACCGCTCGAATTTCATCTGGCGCTGCTATGCGCACGTGGTCGGGGCCATCCTCGCCTTCGCCGGCATCGAGCTGTACTTCTTCCAGAGCGGCATTGCCGCGGCCATCGCCGCGCCAATGTTCAACAACTGGCTGCTGGTGCTCGGCGGCTTCATGCTGGCGAGCTGGGGCGCCACCCACGTCGCGCACCGTGTGCAATCGAAGCAGGCGCAGTATGCCGCGCTGGGAGCGTTCGTAGTCGTCGAAGCGTTGATTTTTGCGCCGCTGCTGTACGTGGCGGACGCCACGGCGCCCGGGGTGATCGATAGCGCCGCCGGCGTCACGATCCTCGGGAGCGTGGGCCTGATCGCGACCGCCATGATTACGCGCAAGGATTTTTCATTCCTGCGCGGATTGCTCGTCTGGGGCGGCATCCTGGCGATGGTCGGCATCGTGGCGAGCCTGTTGTTCGGGTTTGCGCTCGGCACCTGGTTCTCCGTCGCAATGATCGGCTTTGCCGGCGCCGCCGTGCTCTACGACACCTCGAACATCATGCATCACTACCCGGAGGACAAGTACGTCGCCGCCTCGATGGCGCTTTTCGCGTCGATCGCGCTGATGTTCTGGTACGTGCTGCGGCTGTTCATGAGCCGCGAATAGCCTGCAGGAGCCCGTCTCCAGGTCGATTCGCAAAACGGAACCGCCAGCGCGCCGACCGGGTCGCCCGCGAGACGGGCTCCTACGAGGGTGGCGGCGGAATGAGCTTGGTGCCGCCCATGTAGGGCACCAGCACGGCCGGGATCTCGATGCCGCCGTCTTCGCGCTGTCTGTTCTCCATCACCGCAATCAGCGCGCGCCCCGCCGCAACCCCCGATCCGTTCAGGGTGTGCAACAGCTCGGGCTTCCCGCTCTCGGGGTTGCGCCAGCGCGCCTGCAGGCGGCGTGCCTGGAAATCCGTGAAATTGCTGCAGGAGGAAATTTCGCGATAGGCACCCTGCCCCGGCAGCCAGACCTCGAGGTCGTAAGTCTTCGCCGCGGCGAAGCCGGTGTCCCCGGCGCACAGCGTCACCACGCGGTACGGCAGCTCCAGCAGTTGCAGCACGGCTTCGGCGTGGCCGGTCAACTCCTCGAGCGCCGCCGGGGATTCCCGCGGCGTGACGAACTGCACCAGCTCTACTTTTTCGAACTGGTGCTGGCGAATCATGCCGCGGGTGTCGCGGCCGTATGAGCCCGCTTCGGAACGGAAGCAGGGCGTGTGCGCCACGTAGCGACGCGGCAGCGTCGGCGCAGCGACAATCTGGTCGCGCAAGAGGTTCGTCAGCGGTACTTCCGCCGTAGGAATGAGATAGAACGGCGGCTCGCCTTCCGTCTTGAACAGGTCCTGTTCGAATTTCGGCAACTGGCCGGTGCCCAGCAGCGCGTCCGACTGGACGAGATACGGTACGTACGTCTCTTCGTAGCCGTGTTCGTTCACGTGCAGGTCGAGCATGAACTGGATCAACGCCCGCTGCAGCCGCGCCAGGTCACGGCGCAAGACGGCGAAACGCGAGCCGGAAATCCGGCTGGCTGCATCGAAGTCGAGCATTGCGAGTCCCGCGCCGAGGTCCACGTGGTCGCGCGCCTGGAACGGGAACGCCGGCGGCTCTCCCCAGCGACGAACCTCGACATTGCCCGATTCGTCCGCACCGTCGGGCACGTCCTCCAGGAGGAGGTTCGGCACCCCGAGCTCGATCGACTGCAGCTTCTCCCGCACGTCCTGCAGCGCTCGCCCGGCTTCTTCGAGCTTCGCGCCCGCGTGCTTCGTTTCGGCCAGCAACGGCTCGATGTCCTCTCCCCGTGCTTTCGCCTGCCCGATCGCCTTCGCACGGCTGTTCTTGTCGTTGCGCAGCGCTTCCGTTTCGACCTGCAGCGACTTGCGTCGCTCATCCAGTGCCTGCCATTCCTCGACGCGGAATCCGGGACCACCGCGTCTGGCGAGATTCGCCGCAACCTCGGCGGCCGATTGTCTCAGGAGTCTCGGGTCGATCATCGTTCCTGGTCTTTGCTGCTCTTGTTCCTGGCGCGGGACTCGCGTTTGCGCTCGGCTATCTCGGTCAGCTTTGCGGCGATCTGCCGTTCCAGCCCCCGGGGCACCGGATGATAATACCTGCGCTCGGGCATGTCCTCGGGAAAGTAGCGCTCGCCGGCTGCAATCGCATCCGCTTCATCGTGCGCATAACGATAGCCCTCGCCGTAGCCCAGGTCTTTCATCAGCCGTGTCGGTGCGTTGCGAAGATGCAGCGGCACGTCGAGCGAGCCGAATTCGGCGGCATCCGCGCGCGCGGCGTTGGCCGCCGTGTAAACCGCGTTGCTCTTGGCCGCGCAGGCGAGGAAAACGACGGCCTGGGCCAGTGCCAGCTCGCCTTCGGGGCTGCCGAGCCGCTCCAGCGTGTCCCACGCGTCCAGCGTGATCCGCAGCGCCCGCGGATCGGCATTGCCGACGTCCTCGGAAGCGACGCGCACCATGCGCCGGGCGACGTACAGCGGATCGCAGCCGCCGTCCAGCATGCGCATGAGCCAGTACAGCGACGCGTCCGGGTCGGAGCCGCGGATCGATTTGTGCAGCGCCGAGATCTGGTCGTAGAAGTACTCGCCCTGTCGATCGAAGCGGCGATGCCCGCCTCGCGCGACTTCGGCAGCGGCATCGCGGCCTACCCGGCGCGTGCCGTCCGTTTCCGGCGCCAAATCCGCGGCGAGTTCGAGCAGGTTCAGCGCCCGCCGCGCGTCGCCGTCGGCGGCATCGACGAGCAGTTGCAGCGCATCGTCCTCCGCCTGCACGGGCTGCGCGTCAACAGCCGGGGGCGATTCCAGCGCCTGCCGCAGGATGGATTTCAGCGCCTCGTCCCCGAGCGGCTTCAATACGTAGATGCGGGCGCGTGACAGCAAGGCGTTGTTCAGTTCGAACGACGGATTCTCCGTGGTGGCGCCGATGAACGTCAGCGTACCGTCTTCGACGAACGGCAGGAAAGCGTCCTGCTGCGCCTTGTTGAAGCGGTGCACCTCGTCCAGGAACAGGATGGTCGAGCGGCCGGACTGCATCCGGTGCTGCTGGGCTTCCTTGACGGCCGCGCGGATGTCCTTGACGCCGGCCATGACCGCGGACAGCGCGATGAAGTGCGCGTCGGTCGATCGGGCGACGATGCGCGCGAGCGTGGTTTTGCCCGTGCCGGGCGGACCCCAGAAGATCATCGAGTGCGCGCGGCCCTGCTCGATCGCCTCGCGCAACGGCCGTCCTTCGCCGAGCAGGTGCTCCTGCCCGTGGAAACCGGCGAGCGAGGCGGGGCGCATGCGGTCCGCGAGCGGCCGCGTGCGATCGTCCGCCGATCTCTGTGCCTCTTCGTTCGCGAACAGGTCGGTCATTGCATAAGCACTCGATCTTGCGTGCAGGAGCCCTTCTCGAGGGCGATCGGCGTCACGATCACATAGGCCGGCCGTGAGGCGGGCTCCTGCACGGTTGCCGTCAACGCCGCGCCGCGAGCCAGTCCTCCAGGCGCAGGCTCCAGCCGCCTATCCCGGCTGCGGCAATCGTGAGCCCGACGGCGATGCCGATCGCGTCCGCCAGCAGGTCCAGCGATTCAGCGCTGCGATAGGCGACGATGCGCTGGCACAACTCTATGAACGCCCCGAAGGCGAGCATGCCGAGCGCCACCCGCCAATAGCTGCGTCGACCGTACTGACCGGAAAACCAGACCGTCAGGAAAGCGAAGGTGACCCCATGCAGCCACTTATCGGACCTCATGATGGCCATATCCTGCATGTGGACAGAGGGAGCCAGCGCAAATCCCAGGACGAGGACGAGGACGGCCATGCCGGCGGCCTGCCAGCGCCGCGCGTAGCGGAGCGGCAGCATCAGCGCGGGGCGGCTGCCGGCAGGACAGGCTGCCCGACCAGGTCGACGCCCTCCGGCGGCGAGAACTCGAACTGCGCGGGGTCGATGTCCTCGTTGACCTCGACATCGTGCAGCGCGACCAGTGTGGTCTGCTCGAGATCGTCCGACAGCATCATTCGTGTAAGGACGCCGTCGGTGAAGCCGAGTTCGATCATCTCGAAACTGGTATCGCCGCCCTTCGGCTGCAGGCGCACCCAGACCGTTCCACGATCCGTGAAGCTGCCCTTCACCTCGAAGTTGTCCAGCACCTGCGCCGAGCCGCCGAGTAGCGAAGCCGGCGTGCTCCCCAGCGCCTCGACCTGGGGCTTGACGGTCACCTGCTCGAGGTCCACGTCATAGCTCCACACGTTGGTCCCGTCGGCAACCAGGAGCTGCTCGTACGGTTCCGTGTACGCCCAGCGAAAACGGCC
>DATABW010000058.1:0-1765 GCA_036259375.1 Woeseiaceae bacterium | reverse complement strand
GCGAGCGGCGGCAGGTCGTCGAGCTTCTTCAAGCCGAAGTAATCGAGAAAGGCTTTGGTCGTGCCGAACATGGCCGGGCGCCCCGGCACGTCGCGATGCCCCACGACACGAATCCAGTCGCGCTCCTGCAACGAGCGAATGATATTTGAGCTGACGGCGACGCCGCGCACTTCCTCGATCTCGCCGCGCGTCATCGGCTGCCGGTAGGCGATCAGCGCCAGCGTCTCGAACAGCGCGCGCGAATAGCGCGGCGGCCGCTCTTCCCAGAGTTTCTGCAGCCGGTCGGCCATGGACGCCTTGATCTGCGTGCGAAAGCCCGATGCCACTTCGACGATCTCGAGACCACGGTTTTCGTACTCGGACTGGAGCGCTTCGATCGCTTTCCGCAGCTGCGCCTTTTCGGGCTGCGCGCCGGCGTCGAACAGGTTGTGCAGCTGGTCGATGCTCAAGGGCCGTCCGGCGGCGAGCAGTGCCGCCTCGATGAAATGCTTGATCTCGTTTTCGTCCATGGACGAGTTGTCTCTCCGTTTTGGCTTACAGGATTACGATGCTGAGGCGCTCGCGTCTTCGGTCACCAGGCGCACCTTCGAGGCCGCGCGCACGTGCAGCGGCGCATAGGCATCGGCCTGCACGACTTCGATGGTGGATTCGCGCAGCAGCTCGAGAATGGCAATGAAGGTAACGGCAACGCCCATGCGCCCTTCCTTCGGATCGAACAGGTCGGCGAAGTCGGAAAACACGTTCGCCTTCACGCGCAGCAGGATCTCGGACATCCGCTGGCGCACCGAGAGCGGCTCGCGCCGGAGTTGCAGGTTGGAAAACATCTCCGCCCTTTTCAGGACGTCGTGGAATGCGAGCAGCAATTCCTTGAGCGTCACGTCGGGGAGCTTTTCGACCACCTTGCGTTCCGGCGCCTCCACGGAGGCAACGAAGACGTCGCGCTCCAGCCGCGGCAGGTCGTTCAGGTCTTCCGCCGCTTTCTTGAAGCGCTCGTATTCCTGCAGCCGGCGCACCAGCTCCGCGCGCGGGTCATCCTCTTCCTCTTCCACGGCTTGCGGCCGCGGCAACAGCATGCGGGACTTGATCTCAGCCAGCATGGCCGCCATGAGCAGGTATTCGCCCGCGAGCTCGAGCTGCAGCTCCTTCATCAGCTCGATGTACACGACGTACTGCCGCGTGATCTCCGCGATCGGGATGTCGAGGATATCGATGTTCTGGCGGCGGATCAGGTAGAGCAGGAGGTCGAGCGGCCCCTCGAAGGCCTCCAGGAAGACCTGTAGCGCGTACGGCGGGATGTAGAGGTCCTGCGGCAGCTGCGTGACCGGCTCGCCGTCGACCACGGCGAAGGGCATCTCTCCCTGGGCGGGCCCGTCCTCCACGGCGGATGCCGGTTTTGGCGCGTCCTTGCTGGTCAATACTTTAAGTTCGGGTTTCATGGGTGTACCGGGAGCAATGGCGGCATTCTATCGCAAATTGCCGCCTGTGCCCGGCCTATGAGGCACCCAGCGAACTGACATCGCCCCGCCCCACGCGCAGCACCTCTACTGTGCCGCCCGACAGGTCGATGACGCTGGTCGGCTCGATGCCGGCCGGCCCGCCGTCGACGATCAGCTCGACCTGGTGGCCGATCCGGCGGTCGATTTCCAGCGGATCGGTCAGCGGAGCGCCATCCCCGGGCAGCGTCAGCGTGGAGCTCATGATCGGTTCGCCGAGCAGCTCGAGCATCGCGTGCACGATCGGATGGTCCGGCACCCGCAGGCCTATG
>DATABW010000057.1:0-12200 GCA_036259375.1 Woeseiaceae bacterium | reverse complement strand
CGCCCGTTCCTGATTGCGCTCATTGCCGTTCCGCTGCTCGTCCAGACGTACGGAATTTTCGCATTGACCTACGCCGCGGCGTGGGCCTGGCGCGTTCCCTTTAACATCGCGGCCCCTTGCGCGTTGATCGGTACGTCCAACTTTTTCGAGCTGGCGGTAGCGGTGGCGATCAGCCTGTTCGGGCTGAACAGCGGCGCGGCGCTGGCAACGGTAGTCGGTGTGCTCGTGGAGGTGCCGGTGATGCTTTCGCTGGTGGCGTTCGCCAACCGGACGGAGCGCTTGTTCAGGGCAGTTTGAAGCACCGGCCGCTACAATCGCGCGGATGAATGCATTACTGGCGGTTTTCCTGGGGGCGGGGCTTGGCGGCGTGCTGCGTTACGGCGTCAGTCTTGCGAGCCTCCGCTTGCTTGGCAGCGGCTTTCCTTACGGGACGCTGACCGTCAACGTCGCGGGTTCGGTCGTGATGGGCCTGGTTGCGGGTTGGTTCGCCACCCGAACCGATCCGGATGGGACCTGGCGCTTGTTTCTCGCGACCGGCATCCTGGGCGGATTTACGACGTTCTCGGCTTACTCCCTCGAGGTCGTGCAACTCTACGAGCGAGGCGATCTGCTATACGCCGTCTCCTACGCCGTCTCGTCCGTCGTCTTGTCAGTGGCCGCGCTGGTCCTCGGCCTTCTCATCGTTCGGCAGCTCGCCTGATCCTGTTCCAGAACCGACGGCCGGGCCTCATCCCGGTTGGAGCAGCACCTTGATCGCCCCGTCCTCCTTCTTCTGGAAGATCTCGTAACCGTACGGGGCGTCGGACAACGCCATCCTGTGGGTCGCAAAGCCCATGACGCCGAGGGGATCGCCCTCCTGCAGGAGCGGCATGATGTCCTCCGTCCAGCGCCGGACGTTCGCCTGTCCCATGTGGAGGTGGATCTGCTTGTCGAAAAGCGTCAGCATCGGCAGCGGGTTGGCCTGGCCGCCGTATACACCGATGAGCGATATCGTGCCTCCGCGGCGCACGATATCGATTGCCAGGTAGAGCGCGTTGAGCCGGTCTACACCCGCCTTCTCCACCACTTTCTGCGCGACGGCGTCAGGCAGGAAACCCGCGACCGTCTGCGCGAACTTGTTCGTGGGCGAGCCGTGCGCCTCCATCCCGACCGCGTCGATGACCGAGTCGGTGCCGCGCCCGTCCGTCATGTCGCGGATCGCGTCGGCCACGTCGTCGATCTCGCGCAGGTCCAGAACTTCGATGCCGCGGTGCCGAGCGAGGTCCAGCCGCTCCGGTACGCGATCGACCGCGATGACGCGATGGCCGCGATGCATCGCGACGCGGGCGCTGAACTGGCCAATCGGGCCGAGACCGAGGACGGTCACACTGCCGCCGTCCGGAATCGCGGCGTACTCGACGGCCTGCCAGGCGGTCGGCAGCACGTCCGAGAGATAGATGAACTGCTCGTCCGGCGGGCCCTCCGGCACCTTGATCGGGCCATACTGGGCCTGGGGCACGCGCAGGTACTCGGCCTGGCCGCCCGGCACCTGGCCGTACAGTTTCGAATAGCCGAAAATGGCGGCGCCGGTATCCCGGTCGCGTACCTGCGTGGTTTCGCATTGCGTCTGCAGGCCCAGTCCGCACATGTAGCAACTGCCGCAGGCGATCTGGAAAGGAATCACCACGCGGTCGCCCCGCGCAATCTGCGTCACTCCACTGCCGACCTCCTCGACGATTCCCATCGGCTCGTGCCCGAGCACGTCCCCCTCCTCCATGAAGGGGGTGAGCACCTCGTACAGGTGCAGGTCCGATCCGCAGATCGCGGTCGTTGTAATCCGCACGATGGCATCCGTCGGATGCTCGATTTCCGGGTCGGGTACCGTATCTACCCGGACGTCGCGCTTTCCGTGCCAGGTCACTGCTTGCATGGTCATCACTCCTCTACGCCGGAACTGTCTCCCGTGGATCGCTTCGATAACTCGGATGGCATAGCGGCTGCCCGACTCCTAGTGCCGCGGGTCCTGGTGTGTCGTGTGGCCGGGCTCTCCCGCTGCAGAGCGGCTCGATCGGCTGAGCCTTTCGGGTACGGCTGGATGTTGCAACGATCGGCCGGCCAGGGCCTCGAACTCGGTAGGATCGTGCGAACAGCAGATAGCCACCTCGGCGGAATGTTCCCGGCGCAGGTTCCGCAAACGCTCCTGGTTCCAGAGCCTCGCGCGCCGGTTCTTTTCCATCATGGCCTGATAAAGGCGCAGGCCGGGCGTACAGGCCGGTGAATCGACGTGCATCTCCCGGTGGTAAAAGTACGCGTCTCCCGCTTGCAGGAACCATTTTCCTCCAGCGTTAACCGCGACGCCGGCGTGCCCGAACGTATGGCCGACGAGCGGCACCAGGAGCACCTCGGCGGAAACGCCCTCGAGGGCGCGGACGCAGTTCAGGCCGAACCAGTTCTCTCCCTCGCCGGCCCGGTAAAAGCGCCAGTTGTCACGCGTCGACCACTGCTGAGGCCGGAACCGCTGCCGGTCCAGCCACGTCTTTTGCCGCGCCGCATACTCGTGCTCCCCGGCCAGCATGTGCACGGCGGCATTCGGGAAGTCGTCGAGGCCGCCCGCGTGATCGAAATCCAGGTGCGTCAGCACGATGTGACGGACGTCGGCGCCCCGGAAGCCCAAACGTTCGATTTGCCGGAGCGCGGTCATTTCTTCGCGGAAGTCCGGGCTGACGAGCGTAAGAAAGAAGCGGCTGAGCCGGCTCCGCGGATTGGAAACGTCCAGGGTACCGAGACCGGTGTCGACGAGAATGAGCGCATCGGCTGTTTCCAGCAGCAGGCAGTGACAGGCGAGTTCGCCGCGCCGGAACGTAGACGCGGTTCGGCCGTCCATCAGCCTGCCGCCCAGTGGGCAGGTCGAGATGCAGTTCAGGTGATGGATGCGCATTTGGCTCTCCCTTTTTCTGCCGGCGCGATCAATTGCCGCGTGAGGCATCGGCCGGCGGTCGCTGCTCGGGCAGGGCAAACACGAACAAGGCGTTACCGCGCGGCGCGCCGAGCATCTCCGGGGCATAGCCCTCGATCCAGCCACCCCAGCCAGACGGCACGGCGATGTACTGTCTCCCCTCGACGCCGTAGCTGACGGGGTTGCTATGGATCCCGCTGCCGGTCTGGTGTTGCCAGAGCAGTTCGCCGGTGCGCGCGTCCCACGCGTTGAACTCGCCGGTTGGTTCGCCGGAGAACACGAGATCGCCGGCGGTGGCGAGCACCGACGCAACCATCGGCTGGTCGTTGGCCCAGGACCACATCTCCTCCCCGGTTGCCGGATCGAATGCCTTCAGCGCACCCCTCTGTGGATGGCCGCGCACGTCCACGGTTCCGCCCCAGTACGGCATGCTCTCGCGGAACTCACCGGGAACGAGCGTGAACGTGGCACAGCTCTCGATGACCGGTGCGTAGAGCCAGCCGGTCCGGGGGCTGTAGGCCGCGTGGTTCCACTCCTTGCCGCCAGCCGGGCCGGGACACGCCTCGGTGCCTTCCGGTGTGGGCGGATTGTTGATCGTCACCTCGCCCGTCGTACGATCGATGGCGCCCCACGTGGCGTTCACGAACGGCACCACACGCACCAACTCGCCGTCCCTGCGGTCGAGGACGAAAAGGTGGCCGTTCTTGTCGAAGTGCGCGAGCAGCGCGCGCCCGCCGACGTCGAACAGGATGTTCTCGTTGTTGCCGTCGTAGTCCCAAAGGTCGTGCGGCGTCCACTGGTAGTGCCAGCGCATGCTGCCATCGTCGGGATCGATGGCGATCACGGCACTGGTATAGAGGTTGGCGCCCGGCCGCACGCTCCCGTCGAAGTCCGGCGAGGGATTACCCGTGCCCCAGAACATCAGGTCCAGCTCGGGATCGTAACTGGGTGTAATCCAGGTGCTGCCGCCGCCGCGCGCCCATGCCTCGCCTTCTGCCGGCCAGGTCTCGAAGCCCGGTTCGCCCGGCGCGGGTACCGTGTAGCGGCGCCACTGCCGCTCCCCGGTTTCCAGATCAAAGGCATCGATGTGTCCGCGGATTCCGTACTCGGCACCGGAGCTGCCGACGAACACCATGTCCTTGACGACGAGCGGCGCGATTGTCGCGCTCTCGCCCGCGCGCACGTCCGCAAAAATGCGCCGCCAGACGACGCTCCCGTCGCCGGCGTCGAGCGCGATCAGGTGCCCGTTCAGGCTTGCGACGAATACCTTGCCCTGAGCGACTGCCACGCCGCGGTTCACGTTACCGCAGCAGATCGGCGTATCGAGCGGGATCTCGTGCTTGTAGCGCCAGAGCTCCTGCCCGGTTTTCGCGTCGAGGGCCCAGACGTAACCGTCCCAGCCGGAGACGAACATCACGCCATCAACGACGATGGGCGCCGCTTCGAAGGCGTACGTGGCGGCTGATGCCTGCAAGCCGATCTGCCCGAATTGGAAGGTCCACGCGGGTTCGAGATTACCCACATTGCGGCGGTTGACATGTGCCAGCGCGCTGTAGCGTTGGCCATTGTAGGCGCCGTAGTACGTCAGCCAGTTCTGCGGTTCCGAACCTGCGTCGAGCAGCCGCTCGAAAGTGACGTCTTCAGTGACCTGCGGCGCGCGGCCTACGGCTTCGCTCAACGTATGGAAGGGCTTCGCCTGCTCGGTGACGGGATAGTCTTTCGCGCGATCCTGCGCACAACCTGCCATAAAGGCAGCAGCAGCCAATGCAGCGAGACGAGCGATGCGCGCCCTGGAATATCGGCCATCGCTCGCCATCGTCTCAGGACTCGCCCGGTCGCGGTTGTGGCGGTCGATCCAGCCTGGCATCGGGCGGCACGTCGCCCTCGACTATGATGAGCCCCAGCATGCCGCGGCCTTCATGATTAGCCACCGGGCAGGCAAACCAGTAGTAACCGGGACCGTCGAGCGAGAGCGTCGCCCTGCCGCCGGTGTACATTGGCAGGTGCAGGTATTGCCGGTCGCCGTTGCTCGGCAGGTAGGCCGCGTGATGCGAGAAATCGTCCTCGTTGATGAACGTGAGTTCGAGCTCGCCGGGTTCCGGCATCACGATGATGGTCGGCACCCAGATGAATTCACCCGAGGGGATGCGAACGCTTTCGCGCATGATGCCGTCCCCGATGCGTTCAGCAGTGGACAAGCCGCCGATGGCGAACAGCTTGGCGATCATGGCTTCGTTCGGCTGATCCGCGCGGGGCAGGTAATTGACCAGCCGCGCGACCTCCGGCGTCACCTGCTTGACGACGCTCGGCCTGGCAAGGCGGACGTAGGTGCAGCCGGTACTAAGCCCCGCCGCCATGGATACGGCAACGACAGCAACGCCGGTCAGCAGCACGGATCTGCGCATGTCGGAAAACCTGGTGAGCAACAGTGCTGGCGTCGCAGTGCCAGTATAGCAGCGGGCAAGTGGACAGGAGGGATCTCGGGCGCAGGGCCGCGCAAGTGGTGAGATACCTCGCCGCTGCTGTAATTTTTACGGCGAATGGGAATTATTGCCGTAACGTGTCGTGTCGGCGCGGCGAAAGCGAGACTCGCGAACGCCTGTCGGGATGTTGGCTTGGCATGCCGATTGCAGCATGCACTCCACTCATACCGGAGGATCACCCATGAAATACCTGTCAGCTACTATTGCCGCTCTCGCGCTGGCATCCCTTTCGGTGCAGGCACAGGACAAAACGCAAGAGTTCGTAGAGAAGGTCTCCGTTTCCAACAGCTTCGAGATTGCAAGCAGCGAACTCGCGCTGGAACGCGCGCAGAGTCCTGCCGTGCGGCAGTTCGCCCAGCACATGGTCGAGGACCATGGCAAGGCGGCGGAGGACCTGAAAGCGGCGGTCGAGAAATCCGAGCTCGGGGTTGGCGTGCGGGACACGCTCGACGACAAGCATGCCGAGATGATGCAGGAGCTCGGAGACGCCACCGGCGCGCAATTCGACCAGAAGTACGTCGAGATGCAGATGGCCGCGCATGACGAGGCCGTAAAGCTGTTCGAGCAGTACGCCAGCCATGCTGCAAGCGAGGACGCCAGCTCGTCACTGCGCCAGTTCGCCGAGAAAACGCTGCCGGTCCTCAAGCAACACGACCGCCATATCGAGCAACTCAGCCGGCAGGTGGCCAACCTGTAACCGCGATCTCGGTGTTCACTCCTCCAGGGCGAGGATCCCTTCGTCCCCGCGCAGCCGCAGCGGCGTGTCCAGGGATTCGCCGTCACGATCGCCGTGCGTCGACAGCACGATGCGGCAGCGGCAGGGTAGCGACGTTTCGGCAGGTTCCGCCCCAAGATTGAGGACGATCAACCATCGCTCGGATGCTGCTCTCCTCGCATAGGCCAGCACATCACCCGAGGCCTGCAGCGGCACGTAGCACCCGGCCGACAACGCCGCACTTTCACGGCGTAGCGCCAACAGCCGGCGGTACAGCGAGAGCATGGAGCCGGGATCTTCCGCCTCCGCGTCAACGTTCACGCTACGCGCATCCGCTGGAACCGGCAACCAGGGCGTTCCCGTCGTAAACCCCGCATTGGGGCCGCCGCTCCACTGCATGGGCGTGCGTTGCGGATCCCGGCCGAAGCCTTTGCCCGGAACGTTGAGCTCGAACGGGTCTCGCACGCACTCCGGGGGAATATCGACGTCGTGCATGCCCAGCTCGTCGCCATAGTAAATAGTGGGAGTGCCGCGCAAGGTCAGCAGCAGCATTGCCGCCACCCGCGCCTGCCGTGACCCGACTCGCGCGGCGATGCGCGGCTTGTCGTGGTTGCTGAGCACCCAGTTCGGCCAGCCGCCGTCGGGCAGGGCCGCCTCGTACTCGTCGATCTCGCGATCAAGGTTCCGTGCGTGCCACTGCGCCTCGATCAGGTGGAAATTGAACGGCAGGTGCGCTCCTCTCAGGTCGCGCCCGTAATAGGAAACGAGGCGGGCGAGCGGCAGGTAGATCTCGCCGATCATCAGGCGATCTTCACCGTACTCCTCCAGCACGTTGCGCATCTCTTCGACGACCTCGTGCACCTCCGGCCTGTCCGCCGAGTAAAGCTGCAGCACGCGCTTGTGGGGCGGCATGTCGGGCGTCCAGTCGGGATTGACGGGGTTGTCGCGGAACCGGTCGTCCTTGATCAGGTGCCAGAGCACGTCGACTCGAAAGCCGTCGACGCCGCGGTCCAGCCAGAAGCGCAGGACGTCGTACATCGCCGCGCGCACCTCCGGGTTACGCCAGTTGAGATCCGGCTGTTGCTTCAGATAGGCATGGTAGTAGTACTGGCCGGTTCGCTCGTCCCATTCCCAGGCACTGCCGCCGAAATCGCTTAGCCAGTTGTTCGGCGGTCCGCCGTCCGGCGCCGGATCGCGCCAGATGTACCAGTCGCGCCCGGGCGATTCACGGGAGCGGCGGGCCTCCAGGAACCAGGGATGGCGATCCGAGGTGTGATTCGGGACGAAATCGAGCAAGACCTTGAGGCCCAGGCCGTGCGCCCGCGCCAGCAGCTCGTCGAAGTCGGCGAGCGTGCCGAAGATCGGGTCGACGTCCGTGTAATCCGCGACGTCATAACCGAAATCGGCCATCGGCGAAGGATAGATCGGGGAGATCCAGACGGCGTCGACGCCGAGCCAGGCGAGGTAGTCGAGCCGTTCGATGATCCCCCGCAGATCGCCTATGCCGTCGCCGTTGCTGTCCTGGAACGAGCGGGGATAGATCTGGTAGATGACGCCGTGCTTCCACCACTGGTCGCCGCCCGCGGCCGTGGCGGTTGGGGCACTCCTCTGTTCAGCCATAGCCCCGCATCGAGATCTCTCAGTTGCCGGGAAAGGCGATGGTGCTCAGCAGCGCCAGCTCCGCCTGGCGCGAGTCGAGGCGCGTGTGCTGCACGACGATGGGCTGGTCGGCGACTATCACGCTGGCGTAGTCGGTATCCCGCGGCACCGGTTCGGGATCGTCCAGGTCGTTGAATCGCAAGTGCCGCGTCCGGCGCGCCGGCACGTCCACCCGGTACGGCCCGACGGGCTCCCGGTCGGCGAAGTAGAGCGTGATCTCGAGGCGCGCGTCCCGATCGCCGGTGTTCAGGATGCAGGCGGTCTCGTGGCTGGCCATCGCCGGCCCCGACCCGGTGCTCGCGCCCGGGATGTAGCCTTCGGCAATCGCCCAGTGGCGACGCCCTATTACGATGTCGCTCACGGCATCAACTCCTGTCGCGAGGCGGACGCGGAGTCGGCGCTTCGCCGCCCTATCGTGTACGCGGCGGCGGCCATGCCGGCGAAAATCGCGGCCCCGATGGCGGCGGACGCAGCGCGGACGTTCCCCATGCGGACCCGGCCCAGCGAAGACCGCGCCTCGTGATCGAAGCGTCCATGGGCGCCGAACTCGCCGGGCATCGGCTCGAACAGGTTGTCGGGCCGCTCCTGCGCGGGCTCCTCGTCCTGCTGTCCCGGGGGACCCTTCTCCGCCAGGATGCGATCGACGAGTCCCGGCGCCGCCATGCTGCCGGCCAGGAGCTTGAGCGACGAGCGGCCGAGGACCAGCTCCCGGGGCGCCGTTTCGGCGGCTTCGAGGATCGCGGCCGCCACCGGTTCCGGCTGGAAAACCGGCGGAACCGGCCGCGGACGGTGCGGCATCTTGTTTCGCGCCCAGTCGAATTGCGGCGTATTGACGGCCGGCAGCACGACAAGGCTCACCCGCACCCTGCTCCCCTCGTGCAGCAACTCGCTGCGCAAGGATTCGGTAAAACCCCGGGCGGCGAACTTTGCGCCGCAGTAAGCCGCCTGCAATGGCAGTCCGTGGTAGGCCAGCGCGGAACTGACATTCACAATCGTGCCGCGGTTGCGAGGCCGCATGCGCTTCAGCGCGCTCATCGCGCCGTAGACCTGGCCGAGGTAGGTCACTTCCGTAACACGCCGGTACTCCTCCGGGGTGATCCGGGCAACCGGGGAGTACACCGTCACCATCGCGGAGTTGACCCACACGTCGATCGGGCCCTGCGAGCGTTCGGCTTCGGCCGCCGCCGCTTCCACTGCCGCGGCATCCGCGACGTCCGTGGGGAGAGAGAGGGCCGTGCCTCCCTCTCGTTCGGCTTCGGCAGCGGCAGCGGCCAATCGCGCCGGCTCGCGGGCCAGCAGCGTCACGCGCCAGCCCTCGGCCGCGAATGCGTTCGCCGTCGCGCGCCCGACTCCGGCGGAAGCGCCTGTGATTACCACATGTCCGGTCATAACTTTCCTCCTGGATGCCTGGGGAAACGAATCAACCTTCGACTCCCTGCTGCTCGAGCCAGCGGACGCCATAAGGCTCCAGCTCGAGGGCGAGCCTGCCCTCGCGAAGTTCGCCGATCTCTCCGCCCAGCAAACAGGCCGGCTCGTCCATGCCCGGTCCGAGCTCGACCTCCACGCGTACGGACTCGCCTCCGAGGTTGTGCAGGAACAGGAGCGGACTGTGATCGGACTTGAAGGAGTGCGCGAGCACGTGCTCCGAACCGCTGTCGAGGACCGTGCAGGATCCGCTGCCGATCGCGCGGTGGGCGCGCCGGAGATGCGCGAGCCTTGTAATGAAGGATAGCAGCGACTCCGGATCGCGCTGCTGGTCGGCGACGTTCACCTGCTCGAAGCCGAAGCGGTCGTCGTTCACCATCGGCTGGGCCAGCTTTTTCTGCGGCGCCGTGGAGAAGCCGCCGTTCGTCCCGCTGGTCCATTGCATCGGCGAGCGGACGGCGTTTCGGCCCTGCCGCTCGAGATCCTCGCCCATGCCGATCTCGTCGCCATAGGTAATGACGGGCGCGCCCGGCATCGAGAACAGCAGGCTGTAGGCCATCTTCAGCCGCCGCGGGTCGCCTTCCAGCATGGGCGCGAGGCGGCGTCGCACGCCCCGGCCATAGAGCCGCATGCGCTCTTCGGGCGCGAACCGTTCGAAGACGCGCTGCAGTTCGTCCGGCGCGAGACGCTCGAGGTCCGCCTCGTCGAGATTGCGCAGGAAGTTCGCCCACTGGCCGTTCGCGGGCGGCAGCGGCAGCAGCGACAAACCATGGAAGATGGGCTCGCAGCGCTCATCGGCGAGCGCGAGGAGCAAGTAGTTGTCCAGCCAGAAGTTGAACATCATGTTGAGGCGCGTCCCGTCGAAGAATTCGTTCAGCTCCTTCGGATCTTCATCGACTTCGCCCAGCAGCAGGACATCGGGTTTGAAGCCGGTCGATCGATCGTAGAACTCCCGCAACACGTCGGGTGGCTGCGGCTCCGCGCCCACTTCGGCAAGGGGGTGATCGACGATGTGCGACGCCGCATCGAGGCGGAACCCGGCTATACCGAAGCTCAACCAATAATCGATGATCCGCTCGATTTCCTCGCGCACGTCGGGATTGGCGAAGTTGAGCGTCGGCTGGAAGCGGTAGAAACGATGGTGGTAGTAGGCGCCGGCACACTCGTCGTACTTCCAGACGCTGCTTTCCTCGCCGGGGAAAATCGTGCCCTCACCGGGCTGCACCGGCGGCGGACTGTGCGTCCACACGTAATAACCCCGATAACGGGAGTTCGCGTTGTGACGCGCCGCCTGGAACCACGGGTGCTGGTCGGAGGTATGCTGTGCCACGAGATCGACGACGACACGAATGCCGTGCTCGCCCGCTTTGTGCAGGCAATCTATGAAGTCGCCGAACACACCGTGCCGGGTATCGATGCGCAGGTAGTCGGTGATGTCATAGCCGTTGTCGCGGTTGGAAGACGGATAAAAAGGCAGCAGCCACAGACAGGTGACGCCGAGGTCGGCCAGGTACGGCAGTTTCGATTCGAGTCCTTTGAAATCGCCGAAGCCGTCGCCGTTGGAATCGCAGAAGCGCTCCACGTCGACTGCGTAAATGACGGCATCCTTCCACCAATGATCGGGCAATTTGCACCTCCGCATCGATCGCCGCCAATCCGTGGGCGGCCCGCACGGAGGTGCAAGAAATGTGCCGGGCCTCCTCGGCCGACGTGCTACGCCGGCGGATGACGCCGCGCATCGGCGACATCGGCCCTACCAACCCCGCGCACTCCCGCCAGGCTGGAAGCTCCTGCTCCGTCGCCGTGCCGGACGACACTGAAAGAACCATCCGTTTCCAGCACCACGGCTTCCGCACCGGCCAACTCGGGAAAACCGGCGGCTCGCACCGCGGCGCGGACCTCGTCCCGGGTGACACGCGCACCCTGCATAGCTTCCGGCAGGAAGGCGCCGCGGTACAGCAGTAGCTGCGGTTCGCCGGTAACGAGCCGCCGCACCCAGCCTGCCCGCACGCTGCTCCAGGTAACGACGAACTGCATCCCGATCAGCAAGGCAAAGGCCAGTGCGCCCTCCGCCAGCGCAACGTCCTTGTTTAGCAGGATGGTTGCGAGAGTCGAGCCAAGCGCGACCGTAACGACCAGGTCGAAGGCGTTCATCTTCGAGAGCGTGCGCCTGCCGGTCAGCCGAAGAAAAACCACCAGCAGGATATAGGCGAGGACGCCGATGAGCAGCGTCCGAAGCAGGTCGCCCCATCCGCCGAAAAAGAGTTGATCCACGATAGCCTCCCTGGGAACCGGGTTAGAAGCTGCGTCAGACAGTGCAACTCCGCGCGGGAAGTCCGCTAGCCGCGAGCATATCGCGTCGGCCGCAGCGGATTGGCCTGCCTCCGGGGGGATACCGCTGCCCGGCTCCGGGAAGCGGGCCCGGTATGGCACGCCAATTGCAGATCGCGTTCCGGGCTGAAGAATTGGCGGAACGGGAAGCAATGGACTGTCTGGTGATAGGCGGCGGGCCTGCAGGACTGACTGCAGCAATCTACCTGGCGCGTTTTCGACGCAACTTCCTGGTCGTGGACGCGGGAGCGAGCCGGGCCGAATGGATACCGGTTTCGCATAACCACGCAGGATTCCCGGAAGGTGTGCCGGGTGCGGCTCTCTTGAAGAGAATGCGCTCCCAGGCCGCGCGTTATGGCGCTCGCATCGCTCCGGGTGAGGTGAAGGAGCTGGTACGCCTTCCAGACGGATCCTTTTCGGCCAGGAACGGTCCCGAGACGATAACCGCCAGCACCGTGCTCCTGGCCAGCGGAGTGGAGGATATCGAGCCGAAGCTGCCGAACCTCGAGAATGCCATCCGGCGCGGCTTCATCCGGCATTGCCCGATATGCGATGCCTACGAGATGATCGACCGGAAGGTGGCCCTGATCGGCTACGGCAAATACTGCATCCGGGAATGCCTGTTCCTGCGCGCCTATACGGCGGACCTCAC